>CAMLJR010000026.1 GCA_946480345.1 uncultured Spongiibacteraceae bacterium | reverse complement strand
GACTAATGTATCCGCGAGAATGCGGGGAGTGATGAAGATCAGCAGTTCTTGCTTAGTACGCGTCGTCGTTTCACGCTTGAACAGACGCCCGACATAGGGGATGTCGCCGAGGAACGGTACTTTATCTTCTTTGAAGATATCAGTGGATTTGAACACACCACCGAGTACCACTGTTTCGCCATTGCCTACCAACACCTGGGTTTTGATCGCATTCGTATCAATGCTGGGCACGGTACCTGTACCAGTGGAAACGTTCTCGCCAACGGAATCCTGATTGATGACTAGGTCCATGATGATGCGATCATCTGGGGTGATACTAGGCGTTACGTCCAGCTTGAGCACAGCCTCTTTAAAGGAGATTGTAGTCTCACCGTTCGCTGCAGATTCTTGGTAAGGAATCTCGGTACCGGACTTGATGGTCGCTTGCTGTTTGTCACCAGTAATTACCTTAGGCTGGGAAACAACCTCACCACGACCTTGAGCTTCGAGTGCAGACAACTCCATATTGATCAGCAGATCCGAACCGGTGTAACCGATGGCGAAAGATCCATTTGGTCCAGCGACACCCAGATCGACACCCAGCGCCTGCGGAAACTCAACGGTGTCGCTTGGATCACCAGTAATGGTATCCATCGAACCACCGGCTTCGATCAAGCCACCGCTGTTAGCCTCGCTCATATACTTGCCGCCCCACTGGATACCGAGTTGCTTATCGAAATCCGAGTTAGCAATAACGATGCGCGCTTCGATCAAAACCTGACGAATCGGGACATCGAGCAATTTAACGATACGGCGGAAATCGTCGAGCTTTTGCGCGGTTTCCGTGATCAGGATCGAGTTGGTACGATCGTCGACAATGACCTTGCCACGCGACGAAAGAATGCTGCCCGTTCCGCTTGGCGCTTGGCCGGCTTGCCCACCACCGCCGCCACCTGTCGGAGCGAACAGCTTGTACAGATCCTTGGCACGCGCGTAGCGAATACGAATGTGCTCGGTTTGCAATGGCGCCAGTTCTTGAATCTGTTTCTTCGATTCCAGTTCCTGACGCTCGCGCTCGGCGATTTCGGCTGCCGGCGCCACCATCAGCACGTTGCCCTCCTGACGCTTATCGAGCCCCTTCGTTTTTAACACGAGGGCCAACGCCTGATCCCAAGGAACGTTATGCAGACGCAACGTGATGCGGCCACTTACGGTATCGCTCGCAACCAAGTTCAGACCAGTGAAGTCGGCAATAATCTGCAGCACCGCGCGCACTTCGATGTCTTGGAAATTCAGCGACAAGCGCTGGCCGGTGTAAGCGAATTCTTTTTTGCGGTCTTCGACTTCTTCTTTGGTCAGCGGCTTAACGCTAACGACGTACTGGTTATCGGTTTGATACGCCAGGTAATCGTATTCGCCAGATGCTTGCAGATAAATGATTGCACCTGCGGAGGAATACTGCGCATCGACAACTTTCACGGGCGTTGCGAAATCGACAACATCGAAGCGACGTTGCAGATTTTCCGGCAGATTCGCACCTTTGAATTCGAGCTTGATGCGCTGACCTTCAACCGACGCGTTGATATCGGTTTTCGGATCGCTAAGATCGACGATCAGGCGACCTTCGCCGACATCGCCGCGGCGAAAATCAATATTGTTGATAGCACGACCACCCGTCGCGGCAGACGTGGTTTTCGCCAGCGCGCTCGACACTGCGTCGCTACCGCTGGCCAGCGGTTTCAGATACTCGCGCGCCCCGGCATCGCCGACACGAACAATCAGCTTATTGCCATCGACTTGCGTCGTGTACGGCGCAACCTGTACCAGATTCAAAATCATGCGCGTACGGCCGGCGGACTCGAGCACCACCGCGCTAGAGGCATTTTCATAACCGAGTGTGTGCTTCTTTTCTTTCAACTGGCTGGTGACGCCTGGAAAGTCGAGCGAAATGCGCGCTGGCTTTTCGATCGTATAACCCTGAGGAACAGGCGGCGGCGCATCGAACATCAGCTGCGCCTCGAAGCTTCCGCCAGGCAGCGAAGTGAATCGCATATCGACGAGATTGGCAGCCGATGCAGCCGATACTGTGGCAACCCACGCCACGAGCAGCTTGGCAGCACCTCGAGCAATACCCGCGAACGTTACGCGGTTGAGCATTGATGATTTGTTATGCAGATACCGAGTATCCATGAACTTCTCCGCCGAACTCTGCCAGTCCTGTCTCATTTGCTTTTGCTCTCGATGGTCTTCAACTGCAGTTTGTGCGGACGCTCAACCCACTCGTCCGGACCATTCGAAACGATTTCGATAACGGAGACGTAGTTCTCCGTCAGCTCCACGATATGGCCGTGATTCTTACCCATGTAGTTGCCCATACGCGCCCGATGTACGCTGCCTTCACCATCTTGAATCAGCGCCCACAACGTGCCGTCCATCTGAACGGTTCCCACCATCGTTAACGCATCGATGCTGAACTGCTCGAGAAACTCTTTCGGGCGATTCATGTCCGGCTTGACCTTCACCAAGCGCTGCATGCGGGTAATTTCTTTTACCTCGACGGGCGGCTGGAACGGATTCCGCATTCCTGCCGCGCTATACGTAAACGATTTATAGGCAGTAAATGCCGGAATCGGCTGAATGTGACCGGCGGGACGCGCCTTCACTTCAGCCATATATTTATCCAAGTCGGGATAAGTCCCGCTTCCGCACGCTACGAATAGCAGCGTCGCAGCAAACAGCGCGAATATTCGCGGTTGAGATCGCCACATCACCATGATCGCTTCCTATGCCCCTTTGTACCGGTAGGTTTTGGCCGAAATACTCATCGACAATACGCCCGGCGTTTTGGGGTCTGACGTCATTTTGAAATCATGCAGCGTGACAATTCGCGGCAGACCGGCAATGCCGCTGACAAAAGTGCCGAAATCGTGATACGTGCCGGTGACTTCGATATTGATCGGTAATTCGATGTAGAACTCTTTGGCTACTTCCGGCTGCAGCTTGATGCTCTTGATGTCGAGCCCCGACTCCACGCCTTTATTGGTGATGTCTTCAAGCAGCCCGGGCACTTCGGTGTCGCTGGGCAATTGACTAATCAACGCGCCGAACGACTCTTCCATCTCTTTCATCTGCGTGCGCAAGGCATCGAGATTGGCCGCTTTGAACGCTTTATCTTCAAATTCTTTTTTCAGCTCGGTTTCTTTCTGTTCCACCTGCGCCAATTGCTGACGCAAATCGGAAATGTTGTAGAAGTAACCCAGCACCATGACTAAAACGAAGGCGAGCACCCAAGCGATGACTTTTACCGCCAGCGGCCAGCTACCGATGTTTTCCGCGTTCAGCTCGCCCAGGTCTAACCCGCGCAGATCTTCAATTACATCCTGAAACGCCACGATTATTTCTCCCCGGCTTTCGAGTCGGGCTGACTGATGTCGACAGCCATTTTGAACGCGCTGGCCTGCTCGCCGTATTCGGTGGCTGCTTGTACCGACGTCAAATTCGGATTTTCGAACCACTCGGATTTATCGAGCTGGCGCATCAAGCTCGATACGCGATTATTCGATTCGGCAACGCCGGAAATTTCGATTTTCTTCTCGCCGCGGCTGAGTCCTTGGTAGAACACGCCATCGGGCAGCGTGCGAACCAGATCGTCGAATACATGCACTACCAGTGGCCGCGTGCCCTGCAGATCCTGAATTACTTTCATCCGATCGAGCAGTTGACGACGCTTCGCTTCAAGCTCCTTGATTTCGGCAACCTGCCGACTCAGCTCATCGATATTGCGCTGCAAATACGCGTTACGATTGCCTTGATTGTCGATCCAGGAGTTGTAAACACGGTTGGTGACGAGCAACAGAACGACTGCCAAGAGCGCAGTGCCGCCGAGTACCACCAGAAATTCTTTTTTGAGCTCCTGGCGACGCTCTTCCCGCCAGGGTAATAGGTTGATGCGCGCCATTAGTCGAAACTCCTCATCGCCAATCCGCAAGCAATCATTAGCGAAGGCGCATCATTTGTTAGCGCAGCGACATCGACACGCGACGCCACCGCCATGCGCGCCAGCGGATTTGCGATCGATGTCGAGGTACCGAGGCGTTCCTGCACCAGCTCGACCAGACCGCTCATCGACGCAACGCCGCCGGCAAGCAGAATCTGATCGACATCGTTGTATTGGCTCGACGAGAAGAAAAATTGCAGCGAGCGTGTGATCTGTTGCACCACAGCGTCTTTGAAGGGCTCCAGCACATCGTGCTCGTAATCGTCGGGAAGGCCGCCCTGCTTTTTCGCCAGCCCAGCTTCCTCGACGGTCAGGCCATAGCGGCGCTGAATTTCTTCGGTCAATTGACGGCCGCCGAACAACTGCTCGCGTGTATAAACAGTGCTTCCACCCACCAGTACGCTCAGCGTGGTCATGGTCGCACCGATATCGACGATCGCCACGACGCTGTTGTCGTCGTAATCGAACTGCGTCTGGCAAAGTTTGAACGCCCGCTCGACTGCGTATGCTTCGACGTCCACAACTTTAGGGGCTAGCTCTGCGAGTTCGAGCGCATCGACGCGCGAATCGACATTTTCGCGGCGACACGCGGCCAGCAGCACATCGACTTGATCGGGATTATTCGCCGATGGGCCTTGCACCTCGAAATCGAGCGCAACTTCATCGAGCGGATAAGGAATGTATTGGTCGGCTTCGAGACTGATCTGCGTCTCCATTGCGTCATCGGTCAGACCGGCAGGCATATCGATCTGTTTCGTGATGACCGCCGAGCCAGCCACCGCCACCGCCACCGTTTTGAGCTTGGTTTTGGCACGGCTATGCGCGGTACGCAGCACATCCGCAACCGTCTCTACTTCGGCCAAGTTTTTCTCGACCACAGCATTGGGCGGCAGCGAAGCGACTGAGTAGCTCTCGACGCGATATTGGTCGCCACTGCGACTCAGCTCGAGCAGCTTCACTGAAGAAGAGCTGATATCGATACCAAGCACGGGCAAAGTTCGTTTTTTTCCGAATAAACTGCTGATCACAGTAAATTTCCTATCTGCATCCGTGACTTAGAGCACAATTTTACAAGATGAATTAAATACCACGACCTGCAATTGCGCAAATGCGTTCCAGCAAAAAAAGTGCTTATAATTTCACACTTTCACCAAGTCGCCTGCGGTACGTTATCGCTAAGTTCTTATCAGTATTAGAAAAATATGACGAAACTCAGCAGTTTTCTCCGCAACGTGATCTGGTTGGTTCTGGGTGCAGGGGCTATTCCGTTGCTGCTAGGTGCCGCAGCGTTCCTATACCTTAGTCCGAATTTGCCATCTGTCGATGTTCTGCGAGATATGCAATTGCAGACTCCGTTAAGGGTGTACACCCGCGATGGAGAATTGATTGGCGAATACGGTGAGATGCGGCGCACACCAAAGAAATTGGCCGATTTGCCGCCGTTGTTTATCAAAGCCGTACTCGCTGCCGAAGACGATAGTTTTTTCAAGCACCACGGCGTCGATGTGAAGAGCCTCGTGCGCGCGGCATCGCAACTACTGACCAGTGGCCACATCCAAACCGGCGGCAGCACCATCACGATGCAGGTCGCCAAAAATTATTTTCTGTCTCAGGAGCGCACCTTCGCGCGCAAATTCAACGAAATCCTGCTGGCGTTACAGATAGAGCACGAACTCAGCAAACAGGAGATTCTTGAGCTTTATCTGAACAAGATTTTTCTCGGCCACCGCGCTTATGGCGTCGAAGCGGCCGCGCAGGTGTATTACGGAAAATCGATCGGCGAACTGACGATCAGCCAATGGGCAATGCTGGCTGGCCTGCCGAAAGCGCCGTCGGCGAATAACCCGATCACCAACCCCGAGCGCGCTACTCGCCGACGCGACTGGATTCTCGGTCGCATGTATGCGCTTGGCGACATCACCGAACAGCAATTGAACGATGCTTTGAGCGAGCCATTGGCGGCGAGCTATCACGGTTCGATTTCCGGTGTGGAGGCAGGCTACGCCGCTGAAATGGTGCGCCAGGAAATGATCGAACGGTTCGGTCTGCGCGCGTATACCGACGGCTACACCGCCTACACCACCATCGACAGCAAACTGCAGCGCGTCGGCAACGCCGCAGTCATCGACGGACTACTCGGTTACGACACGCGCCATGGCTATCGCGGACCAGAGCGCCGATTCGGCGCAACCGGCACCGAACCGGATCGCCGCGCCTGGCAGCGCAAATTGGCGGCGATGCCATTGCTCGGCGGACTCGCGCCGGCTGCCGTGGTCGAGATCGGCCAACGCCGATTTTCTGCGCTATTGGGGAATGGACAAACGATTACCGTCGATTGGGAACAGGGCCTGAGCACGGCCCGCCGTTACATCGACGAGGATCATCGCGGTCCGTCCCCGCAAACCGCCGCAGACGTTGTCGCGATTGGCGATATCGTGCGTGTTCGCCAAAACGCTAAAGGTGCGTGGGAATTGCGGCAGATTCCAGCCCTGCAAAGCGCGCTGGTCAGCCTGAACGCCGATACCGGCGCCATCGTGACACTGGTGGGCGGGTTCGATTTTCGCCACAGCAAATTCAACCGCATCACCCAAGCCCAACGGCAGCCGGGTTCTGGCTTTAAACCCTTCATCTATTCCGCAGCGCTCGAACGCGGACTGACGGCGGCGACGGTAATGAACGACGCACCGATCGTGTTTCAGGACGAACAGATGGAAGAAGCGTGGCGCCCCGAAAACGATACCGGCAAATTCTACGGTCCGACGCCGCTGCGGACGGCCCTGTACAAATCGCGCAACGTCGTCTCGATTCGCGTGTTGCAGCAGATCGGTATCGATACTGCGGTCGACTATGCGCAACATTTCGGTTTCGAGAAAAAACAGATTCCGCGCAATTTGTCGGTCGCTCTCGGCAGCCTTTCGGCTACCCCGATGCAGATGGCGCGCGGCTTCGCGGTGTTTGCGAATCAGGGTTTTCTGATCAATCCGTACGTGCTGGAACGCGTCGAAGATAGAAACGGCAATGTGGTGTATCAGGCGCAGCCGCCGTCCGCGTGCCCCGAATGCGATACCTCGTTCGCGCAAACCGACGAGGGAGAATCGGCCCCCGCTGATGCGATACCGGTCGCGACGACGCGGAGCGATTCAGCAGAATCGGTGACGCCGGCGCCGCGCGTGCTCGACCCGCGTTACGGTTTCATCATGGATTCGATGTTGCGGGATGTGGTGGTACGCGGCACCGCCGAAGCCGCGTCGGTATTGGGCCGGCGCGATATGGGCGGCAAAACCGGCACCACTACTGGCCCGGTCGATACCTGGTTCAACGGTTATTCAAGCGGCATCGTGACGATCGCTTGGGCTGGCTTCGACCAGAACAAACCGATGGGCCGCGACGAATACGGCTCAACCGTTGCGCTGCCGATCTGGATCGAATACATGCGCGCCGCGCTCGCCGGCAAACCCGAACGCCCGTTCCGCCAGCCGGAGGGAGTGGTCAGTTTGCGGGTCGATCCGAACACCGGCCTGCTGGCGCCGCCCGAACAAAGCGACGCGGTATTCGAATACTTCGTCGAAGGCACCGCGCCGACGCAGCAGTCGCAGGGCGCTCAAGGCATCGATGCAGGCGGCGGGCACGGCGGCATGTCCGAGCAGGATATTTTCTAAGCGTACGCTCAGAGCACGTCGAGCGCTTCCGCCAATGTCGCAACACCAATAATTTCCATGCCTTCGGGCGGCGTTTTTGGCCGATTGCCTTTCGGCACGATGGCGCGGCGAAAGCCATGCTTCGCGGCCTCCTGCAATCGCTCCTGCCCGCTCGGCACCGGCCGGATTTCGCCGGCCAGGCCGACTTCGCCGAACACCACCAGATCCTGCGGCAATACGCGATCGCGGAAACTGGACACGATCGAAACCAGCAGCGCCAGATCGGCACTGGTCTCCAATACCTTCACGCCACCCACCACGTTGACGAACACATCCTGATCGCCCACCTGCAAGCCGCCGTGTCGATGCAACACAGCCAGCAGCATCGCCAGCCGGTTCTGCTCGACGCCGACCGCGAGCCGGCGCGGGTTGTTCAGTTGGGAAGTGTCCACCAACGCCTGAATCTCGACGAGCAGCGGCCGTGTGCCTTCCCACACCACCATCACCACACTGCCGGCCGCCGGCGCCATGCCGCGCGTCAGAAAAATCGCCGATGGATTTTTTACCTCGCGCATGCCCTGTTCGGTCATCGCGAACACACCGAGTTCGTTGACCGGGCCGAACCGATTCTTGTGCCCGCGCAATGTGCGGAACCGGTTGTCGCTGCTGCCTTCGAGCATGATCGAGCAGTCGATCATATGTTCGAGCACTTTGGGCCCGGCCAAGCTGCCGTCCTTCGTCACATGCCCGACCAGAAACAGCACGGTGCCGGTCTGTTTTGCGTAGCGTGTCAGCAGCGCCGCGCAATCGCGCACCTGCGCGACGCTGCCGGGTGCCGATGTCATTTCCGGGTCATACAACACCTGGATCGAATCGACGACGAGCACGCGCGGCGCAACTTTCTGCACCCGATCGAGCAGCAGATGCACATCGGTTTCGGCGAGCAGTTTGAGTTGATCCATCGGTAATTGAAGACGCTGCGCGCGCATCGCGACCTGTTGCAACGATTCTTCGCCGGTTACATACAGCGCCGGCATCGTCGCGGCGAGATGACACAGCGTCTGCAACAGCAGCGTGCTTTTGCCGGCGCCGGGATTGCCGCCGATCAGAATCGCCGAGCCCGGCACCAATCCACCGCCGAGCACGCGATCGAATTCCTCGGCGCCGGTCGAAACGCGCGGCAATGCCGACAACTCGATTTCATTGAGCAGCTTCACTTCGCTCGCCGCCGCGCCGGCATAACCGATATTGCGTTCGCCGCCGCGCTCATCACCGCGCGACTGGGCCGGCACGCGAAACTCGGATACCGAATTCCACGCGTTGCATTCGGTGCATTGCCCGAGCCACTTGCTGAATTCGGCGCCGCATTCGTTGCAGACAAAAGCTGTTTTGCGCTTGGCCATGATTGCTCCGCTTCAAGAGATCGGCATATTAACCGAGCGCGGCTGGCACCTCACAGCGGCGATCCGTACAATCGCCGCTCATTCCTCAACAGGGTTCGTACTCTCGCTCATGACGCTACTCGTTCCCGAGCGCATGCTGGTTTTTTCGCCCTCTTTAGCCGCAACCATCGGCGTTGAAGAAGCGATTCTGCTGCATCTGCTGCACGATCTGAGCGTGAGTCAGCCGGCGCGGCGCTCGCATTGGGTCGAAGTCGAAGTGACGACGCTTGAACAACTGCTGCCGTTCTGGGATCGGCGCGAATTGCAGCGCGTCAGTAAAAATCTCGCCGACAAAGGCGTGTTGCAGATCGATTCGGCGCCACTGCATAACTCCGATTTCTTACGCTTCAGCTTCGGCGCCGCCAAACAACCCGAAACGCGTTCACAACCGATACCCGTGCGGCCCGGCGCAGCGGGTCTGCTCGCCGAAAGCTGGTACCCCGACGAAGACCTGTTGCAATTGCTCGCGCTGAATCACGGTATTGCGCGCGATTTCTCTCTCAAGCAGCTCGAAGATTTCGTTTTGTACTGGCGTGAACGCGGCGAAGTCAGCCATGCCTGGAGCAGCCGTTTTCGTCAGCACGTATTGCGCGCCTGGCGTCTGCAGCAACAACAAGCGGTCGAAACGCAGCGCGCGCCAGTCGCACCGCAGGGCACCTGGTATCCGAGCGCCGATGCGCTGCAGATTCTCGAGCGCAGCGGCATCAGCCACGATTTCATCGACGATGCGGTGCCGGAATTTGTGTTGTACTGGCGCGAACGCGGCGATAGCGATGGAACCTGGAATTCGAAATTCATCGCGCATATTCGCCGGCAGTGGGCGCGCTACGAAAATGCGCTCGAACACGAACTCGAACCGCGCCCCATTTCACCGAACTGGCAACCGAACGAAGATGTCTACGATATTCTGCGGATGGCA
Source organism: uncultured Spongiibacteraceae bacterium (assembly GCA_946480345.1). The sequence continues at coordinate 13,644 of CAMLJR010000026.1, read as the reverse complement.
AATATCGACATCGCGTTCGCGTGCGAACTGTTACCGGAATTTATTTTGTTCTGGCGCGATGCGGGCAGCGTGCAACGCTCGTGGAATACCAAATTCCTGCAGCACGTGAAATATCAGTGGGCAACTCGTCATCATCTCGGAGGCACCGCGCGTGCAGGACTTGCAAACACTGTTGGCGGCGCACAACCGGCCAACGCATTCGAACGACTCACCGACCGCAGCTGGGCGGCGGGCCTCGTCGATGGCACCTGAATTGAGCAAGCATAAGTCAAGCGAGCGTGAATCCATGAATACGCGCACAGCCGCCGAGCCCACCTCCGAACACATCGACGCCATCAATCAGATTTTTACCGAGCTCGAACTCGCTTATCACAATCAATTTCGCAAAGCATTTGCCGATGCGCAGCAACTCGCAATGGCAAAACAACTGTGGCTGCATGCGCTGTGCGATTTAACGCCGGCGCGTTTGCGTGCAGGTGTGCGACGCGCGATCAAGCAATCCGAATTTTTACCAAATATTCATTCGCTGCGACAATTTTGCGATCCCGCACCGCACGAGCTGGGTTTACTCGATGCGCATGCGGCGTATGTCGAAGCGTGCCGCGCGCCGCAACCGAAACGCGAGCAGCGCTGGAGCCATCCGATTGTGTATCGCGCGGGCGTCGAAACCGATTGGTTTTTTCTCGCGAATAATCCCGAGCACATCGCATTTCCCGTATTCAAACGCAATTACGAATTATTGATCGAGCGCCTATTGAACGGCGAACAAATCGACCTGCCGCTACCCAAAGCGCTGCCGCAGGAAATTACGACACCGCTGAGCCGCGAAGAAAATAAACGCCGCATGAAACAAATGCGCGACGAACTCGGTATTTGAACGCGCCTAATCAGGATCAGATCATGAACGACGAAAACACCACGCATTTCGGTTACAAAACTGTCGATGCGAAAGAGAAAGTAAAACTTGTCGCCGGCGTGTTCCATTCGGTCGCAGCGAAATACGATCTGATGAACGATCTGATGTCCGGCGGCGTACATCGCTTATGGAAACGCTTCACGATCGAATTATCCGGCGTGCGCCCCGGCAATAAAGTGCTCGATATTGCCGGTGGCACTGGCGATCTAACCGCGAAGTTCAGCCGCATCGTCGGCCGCGAAGGTAAAGTCGTTCTCGCCGACATCAACGATTCGATGCTGAAAGTGGGCCGCGATAAATTGATCGATAAAGGCATCGTCGGCAATGTCGAATATGTGCAGGCCAATGCCGAATGCCTGCCGTTTCCCGATAATTATTTCGATTGCGTCAGCATTGCGTTCGGCTTGCGTAACGTGACCGATAAAGATGCCGCGCTGCGTTCGATGCTGCGTGTTTTAAAACCGGGCGGTCGTTTACTCGTACTCGAATTTTCAAAACCGCAAAGCGCCGCGCTCGGCAAACTGTACGACACGTATTCGTTCACCGCGCTGCCAATGCTCGGCAAATTATTTGCGAACGATGCCGATAGCTATCGCTATCTCGCCGAAAGCATCCGGATGCATCCCGATCAGGAAACGCTGAAGCAGATGATGCAAAACGCCGGCTTCGCGCGCAGCGAATATTTCAACATGACGGGCGGCATCGTCGCGCTGCATCGCGGCCTGAAACCGTAGCGCATATACGATGTACGAATACAGCATGCATGAATATAACGTGAGTATTTGCAATGCTCGATAACCTGTTCGGCCCCACGATAAAAACAGCGGCATTTGCGACATTCGAGCGCGCGCTGAATACGGCGTTGAAACTCGACCCCGCCAGCCGACAAAAACTCGCCGCATTATCCGGACAAGTTTTTCATCTGGAATGCACGCGCCCGACCGTCGATATTTTTCTGATTCCGCACAGCGACGGCGTGCAACTCGCCTCGCGTTGGGACGGTGAAATCACCGCCGCATTGAGCGGCAATGGCGACGATTATGTAGAGTTGCTGCACAGCAACGATCCCGGCGCCACGCTGATCAACGGCAACATGCGAGTGCGCGGCGACAGCAAAGCGCTGCTGCGCCTGCGCGATATCGCGGCCGATCTCGACTTCGATTGGGAAGCACCGCTGACTCGCGTATTCGGTGATGTCGTCGGCCATCAATTCGCGCAATCGCTGCGGTTCGGCCAGCGCTTGTTCCGCGATGCGGCCAACAGCCTGCAACGTCAGGTGCGCGATTACATGCAGGAAGAAAATCCGTATCTCGCGCGGCGCTGGCAGGCTGAGCAATTCCAGCAGGATGTATCGCAGCTGCATGCGCGTACCGAACAATTAATCGCGCGCGCCGCCAATTTGCAGAAAAAAATCACGGAGCGCACCGCCTCTCAATCATGAATCGACTGCGCCGCGCTCTCACCATCATCGCCGCTACTGCGCGCTACCGCCTCGATTTGCTGATCGAGGCGCATGAATTACCGGCGCCGCTGAGCCATATCGTTAGATATTCGCCGCTGCGCCTATTACCCGCACCGCGTTTGAATCGCGCGATTCGTCTGCGTCTCACGCTCGAATCGCTGGGGCCGATTTTCATCAAGTTCGGCCAGCTGCTATCGACGCGTCGCGATCTGCTGCCGCCGGATATCGCCGACGAGTTGGCGAAGCTGCAAGATCAGGTGCCGCCATTCGGCAACGATCTCGCCGTGGCGATTATCGAGGAGGCGCTCGGCGCGCCGGTGACAACGCTGTTTGCCGAATTCGATCCGCAACCGATGGCATCCGCGTCGATCGCGCAGGTGCATCCGGCGCGCCTGCATGGAAATGGCAACGAACCGGGTCGCGATGTCGTCGTGAAAGTGTTGCGGCCCGGCATCGGCGAAACGATTCGCGAAGATATCGCATTGCTCTACACCCTGGCGCGTCTCGCCCAGCGTTATCTGCCCGATGGCGAGCGCTTGCGGCCGGTCGAAATCGTCGAGGAATACGAGCTGACGATTCTCGACGAACTCGATCTGCGCCGCGAAGGCGCGAACACCGCGCAATTACGTCGCAATTGGATCGAATCCGATTTGCTCTACGTGCCTGAAGTATTTTGGGATTACACGCGTGTGAACGTGCTCGTGCTCGAACGCATACACGGCATGCCGGTGACCGATATCGAGGCGCTGCGCGCGCATGGCATCAATATGCGTGTGCTCGCCGAGCGCGGCGTCGAGATCTTTTTCACGCAGGTGCTGCGCGACAGTTTCTTTCATGCCGATATGCATCCGGGCAATATTTTCGTGTCGTACGAAAATCCCGAGCGACCGCAATATATCGGCATCGATTGCGCGATCATGGGCACGCTCACCGAATTCGATCAGTACTATCTCGCGCGTAATCTGCACGCCATTTTTCGCCGCGATTATCACGAAGTCGCGCAGCTGCATGTCGAATGCGGCTGGGTGCCGCCTTACACGCGCGTGAATGAATTCGAAGCCGCGATTCGCACCGTCTGCGAACCGGTTTTTCAAAAACCGCTCGGTGAAATTTCGTTCGGCCAATTACTGGTTTATTTATTTCAAACCGCGCGCCGTTTCGATATGCGCGTGCAGCCATCGTTGGTGCTGCTGCAAAAAACGCTGCTCAATATCGAAGGTCTGGGCCGCGAGCTATATCCTCAACTCGATTTGTGGAGTACCGCGTCGCCGCTGGTGGAAGATTGGTTGCACGACCGTTATTCGCCGCGCAATCTGCTGAAAAAAATTAAACACAAATTACCCGGCTGGCTCGAACAATTGCCGGAAGTCCCCGATCAGGTGTTGAACCGATTAGCGGCCCCGGCGTTACCGCCGCCACCGGTCGCTGTGCCGGTGCGCGCGCGCAACCGATCTCTGCGCTGGGCACTGGTACTCGTCATCGCCAGCCTTCTTTATGGTTTCGCCCCGCTGCGGGATCTACCGCTATTGAGCTGGATCGGTCTTGGCACTGCGGCATTGCTGTTGCTGCGCGATGACCGTTACTGAATCGTCATCTGCGCCTGAGCACAGCCACGGCATGCCTGTGCCATAATGCCGGCCTGTTTTTAGTGCCGATCGACCATGTCTGAATCCTCCGCTACCGCTCTGCTCGAAGCTGTCCATTGGGATGCACATGGCCTGGTACCCGCCATTGCGCAAGATGCCAATACCGGCGATGTATTGATGGTGGCCTGGATGAATCGCGAGGCCTTGCAGCTCACCGCAACGGAAGCTCGCGCCGTGTATTGGTCGCGCTCGCGACAAAAGTTATGGCGCAAAGGCGAGGAATCCGGCCATCAACAGGACGTGCGCGAGCTCCGGCTCGATTGCGATGGCGATGTGATCGTGTTGAAAGTTGAACAGCGCGGCGGCATTGCCTGTCATACCGGTAGACGCAGTTGTTTTTACCGCGTGTGGCGCGATGGCGAATGGCAGGTTGTCGAGCCCGTGCTGAAAGACCCTGAACAGATTTATCGGGCCGACGAAATTTAAAGCCTGGCGCACCAAGAGATAACACGATGACCGATCACATTTTGCCAGCGCTGACCGAGGTACTCGAACAGCGCAAACGCGACGCAAATCCCGACAGCTCATATGTCGCGAAACTGCATAGCGACGGCATCGACAAGATTTTGAAAAAAATCGGCGAAGAAAGCGCTGAAACAATTATTGCGGCGAAGGATGCGGCAATCAGTGGCGATAACGAGGCACTGATTTATGAAACCGCCGATTTGTGGTTTCACACGCTGGTGATGTTGTCGCATGTCGGCAGCGACTATCGTGCGGTATTGCGCGAGCTTGAGCGGCGCTTTGATTTATCCGGGCTCGCGGAAAAAGCCGCGCGCGAAACCAAAGTCAGTAATTAATTACTCGAGGTCTGATATGGGCAGATTAGGCGAACTTCTAGTTATCCTAGCGATTGTGTTTTTACTCTTCGGCACCAAACGTCTGAAAGATTTCGGCGGCGATTTGGGTGCTGCGATTAAAGGCTTCAAGAAAAATGTTTCTGACGAGCCGCCAAAACCGATCGAACAACAAGAGCAGCATGGCACGGTGATCGACGGCAAAGCGGAAAACGTTAAAGCCGAAGACCATCAGCAAAAATGAAAACGATTCGTAAAAATAACGCAGCGTAAGCCGCCATGTTCGATGTAAGTTTTTCGGAGCTACTGCTGATCCTTGTGGTCGGTTTGCTGGTGTTCGGTCCCGAGAAATTACCCGAGGTGATTCGGTCGGTGACACGCGGTATCGCGAAATTTCGCCACGGCTTCAATCAGATTCGCACTGACATCGAGCGCGAAGCCGGTATCGATGAATTGAAACGCGATCTGCACAATCAGTCGATTATCGATTCGTTCAAAGATGTGCAAAGCGACCTGCGCGGCGCGCAGCAAGAACTGGAGCGTCTGCCATACGACGTTAGCGATGTCGTGAAACGCAACCAACCGGTAATCGCGCCCGCCGACAATCCCGAGCCTGCATCCGCTTCACCCACCACGACCGTTACGAAAGATAATTCGCCGCAGACATGAATAAACCCGAAACCGGCGACACACCAATGCCATTGGTCGAGCATTTGACCGAATTGCGCTCGCGGCTGATGCGCAGCCTGGTTGTGATCGCAGTGCTGGTCGCGGCGCTGTTGCCGTTCAGCAACACAATTTATGCGTTTTTCTCCGAGCCGCTGCGCCGATTGCTCCCTGCTGGCAGCACGATGATCGCAACCGAAGTGGCGAGCACATTTTTCGCGCCTTTCAAACTAACGCTCGTCGTGGCTCTATTAGTTTCGATGCCGTATTTGCTGTATCAAATCTGGAGCTTTATTGCGCCGGGCCTGTATCGCCACGAAAAACGTTTTGCGATTCCGTTATTTTTATCGAGCGTGCTGCTGTTCTACGTGGGGATGGCGTTCGCCTACTACGTTGCGTTCCCATTGATCTTTGGCTTTTTCAGCAGCGCCGCACCCGAAGGTGTGGCCTACACACCCGATATCAGCAAATTTCTCGATGCCGCATTGAAAATGCTATTCGCGTTCGGCGTGATATTCGAAATTCCGATCGCAACGGTGTTGCTGGTATGGAGCGGCATCACGTCGGTCGAGGCGCTAGCGAAAAAGCGTTCGTATGTGATTGTCGGCTGCTTCGTAACGGGCGCTTTGTTATCGCCGCCCGATGTGCTGTCGCAAACGCTGATGGCTCTGCCGATGTGGCTGTTGTTCGAAGCGGGGCTGATGTTCTGCCGCGTCATCAAACCTGCGAGAAATACGGACGACGAAGCGCTCGAGCACTGAGCGACTCAGTACCCGTCGCCACCACCGTAACTCATCGCGAGATTATCGAAGCGCGTGTATTTACCGATGAAGGCGAGCCGCGCGGTACCGATGGGGCCATTCCGCTGCTTGCCGATGATAATTTCCGCAACGCCTTTATCCGGCGACTCCTCGTTATAAACCTCGTCGCGATAAATAAACATGATCACGTCCGCGTCCTGCTCGATAGCGCCGGATTCGCGCAGATCGGAGTTCACCGGCCGCTTGTTTGGCCGCTGCTCGACGCCGCGGTTTAGCTGCGACAACGCAACGACAGGGCAATTGAATTCCTTCGCCATTGCTTTCATCGAACGTGAGATTTCCGAAATTTCGGCAGTACGACCCTCGGTGCTGCCGGCGATCTGCATCAACTGCAGATAGTCGATCATCATCATCGCGGGATCGCCATGCTCACGCGCGATCCGGCGGGCACGCGAGCGAATTTCAATCGGCGATAGCGCCGGCGTGTCGTCGATGAACAACGGGCGATCTTTTAACTTGCTGACGGCTGCGCTGAGCTTCGGCCAATCTTCATCGTCGAGTCGGCCACTGCGCACTTTGGTCTGATCGATACGTCCGATTGCCGATAACAGACGCATGATTAATTGCTCCGCCGGCATTTCCATGCTGAACACGATCACCGGCTTAGTCCCGCTTAACACCGCATGCTCGACCAAGTTCATTGCGAAGGTGGTTTTCCCCATCGACGGTCGCGCGGCAACGACGACCATATCGCCACGTTGCAAGCCCGAGGTCATCGCATCGAGATCTTTGAAACCGGTGCTGAGCCCGGTAATTTCAGCATCGCTGTTGAACAGCTCGTCGATACGCTCGACCGCGCGCTTCAATAACGGATTGACCGGCTCAGGACCGCCACTTTTCGGGCGCTCTTCGGTAATTTGCGTAATGCGCCGCTCGGCCTCGTCGAGCAATTCGGCGCTGCTACGCCCTTCTGGATGGAAGCCGCTATCGGCGATGGCCTGCGCCGCTGTAATGAGCGCCCTTAGACTGGAGCGCTCACGCACCGCGATGGCGTAGGCGCGAATATTGGCGGCGCTCGGTGTGTTGCGGGCAATTTCGGCGAGATAGCCAAACCCGCCGGCGCGGTCGAGCTCATCGGCGTGATTCAACGCATCGGCCAGTGTGACTACATCGATCGGCTGCCCCGCCTCCACCAGCTGCGCCATCCGACGAAAAATCAGCCGATGCTCCGGACGATAAAAATCGCCGTCGGACACCATGTCCGCGACCTTGTCCCATGCATCGTTGGCGATCATCAGACCACCGAGCACCGACTGCTCCGCTTCAAGGGAATGCGGTGGCAATTTCAGCTGGGCGAGGTCCAGCGCGTGCGGAATGCTATCGGCAAAAGGCTCGTCGAGGAGATCGGGTTCCACGAATGAAGGCTACCGGGCTGATTAAAAGAGGACGGGCATTGTGGAAGATTCAATGCCAAAAAAAAAGCATCCGCCGCACGCGTGAGCGGCGACGGATGCTTCGTTTAATCGAAACCGAAATTATTCGGTTACGACTTTCAGTGTCAGAGACTGAGTGATTTCCGAGTGCAGCTGGATGTCGATCTGGAATTCGCCGATTTCGCGAATTGCACCGTTCGGCAGACGCACTTCGCTTTTCTCGACGGCGACACCGGCAGCGGTGATGGCGTCGGCGATATCGCGCGTACCGATCGAACCGAACAGCTTGCCTTCATCGCCGGCATTGGCGCCGATGGTGACGACCAGATCAGCCAATTGCGCAGCGCGCGCTTCAGCAGCTGCACGGCGCTCAGCGGCAGAGGCTTCCAGCTCGGCGCGGCGGCGCTCGAACTCGGCGACGTTATTTTTGGTCGCAGCCACAGCCTTGCCAAACGGGATCAGGAAGTTACGGCCATAGCCGGGCTTCACATTGACTTGATCGCCGAGGTTGCCCAGACGACCTACTTTTTCCAACAGAATGACTTGCATGATTTCACCCTCATAAGCCGCAGCGCGATTCAGCGCTGCCGCAAAAACTTTTACTTGTTCGCGCCGCGCATGCGGGCACGAAAATCCAACCAGCTATCAATCAGCGCCAGCAAAAGCAAAGCGGCGGTGACGACTTGCCACAAAAATATCCAGCCGACATACAGCGCTACTAGTGGGCCGAGACCCCAGCCCTTAATGCCGACCGCACCATGTATCAGCGCAAATCCGGCAACGACAAAAGGCAGTGCGAACAACGCCGACCAGAACGCATATTCACTACCGAACAGGCTCAACAGCCCGCTCGCGCCGATCAGCCCTACGGCGACCAGCGGTGGCAAACGCAAGCGATGAAACTCCTCGCGAAAACCACCCGGGTTGTACAACACGGCCTGCCACCAGCGCGCCAGCAATAACGCCAACAACGTCAGACAGGCACTACGCAAACCCAGCAAACCACTGATCTGCGCCGGCACCAACTGGCCGAGCAATTGGGCTCGATCTGCCGGCATTTGCTCGCGCAGCTTACCCAGCAACTCGTTCAGCGCCGTTGTCAGCTCGGCCACCAAGCCGCCGCCAAACAATTGCAACAGCAGTGCGGATAACAAGCCAATCGCGACAACAACCAGGAGCGCCAACGCCCAAGATTGGGTCCATCGCAGCACCGTAGCCGCAGCCGCAATGCCGATAACCGCGGTCAGCGGAGTCGGATCGCCCTGCCATATCAGTAGCGCCAATGCTGTGAGCGCTGCCCAACCAACGACAACAAATGCGTCCTGACCGGATTTACGTAGCGCAACCAATCCCACTACAGCGGCGCTGATCCAGGCTAGAAGCGGCAATACCATTGTCAGTATCGCCACGCCAATCGCCTGGGCGCGTCCTCGCATCACAAACTCAGCCAGTGCGCGCATTTACTTCTCTATTACTTCGATCGGATGACTGTCGATCGGCTTTCTTTCGAAAGCCCGACACCAATCGCTTATTCGTGTTGATCCGAGTACGGCAGCAGCGCCAAATAACGAGCGCGTTTGATCGCGGTAGCGAGCTGACGCTGATAGCGTGCTTTGGTGCCGGTGATGCGGCTCGGCACGATCTTACCGGTTTCGGATACGTAAGCTTTCAGCGTTTCCAGATCTTTGTAGTCGATCTCTTTGGTGCCTTCAGCGGTAAAACGGCAAAACTTGCGGCGACGGAAAAAACGTTGTGCCATGGCTCTATTCCTATGAATTCGTTTGCGGGGGCGCTACGCGCCTACTCTTTCTCGCGCTTATTCTTCGCTTTCTTCAGCGGCTTCGTCGTCGGTGTCTTCTTCCAGATCATCGACGGCATCATTACGACGGCCTTCGCCATCTTCGCGACGATCGCCACGACCGCGACGTTCGCGGCTTTCTTTCTCGGCCTTCATGATCGGCGATTCGTCGAGCACGGGCTCGTCACGCTGAATGATCATGTTGCGGAGAACGGCATCGTTGTAGCGGAAGTTGGTCGACAGCTCGTCGACGGCAGCTTGAGTCGCCTCGACATTCATCAGGATGTAGTGCGCTTTGTGCACTTTATTGATCGAGTACGCGAGCTGACGACGGCCCCAGTCTTCAAGACGGTGAATCTTGCCGCCGTCTTTCTCGATGGCTTGCTTGTAACGCTCGACCATCGCGGGCACTTGCTCGCTCTGGTCAGGGTGGACCAGAAACACGATTTCGTAGTGACGCATTGCATCTCCTCACGGGTTCGAGCCACCCGACGCCTTCGGCTCTAAGCAAGCCGGCGGTGCAGTGTGGCAAGGAGTAAACGGGCCGATGGGTCGACCCGCAGAAAAAGAGGCGCGATTTTAGGCAAGTGCTGATCAGGATGCAAGCAGCTTTATATGCACATCAGCTTAGGAGGCTGCTTTCGCCTGGCGCTGCCGCACCGCCTCAAACAGGCATACGCCCGTCGCCACCGAGACGTTGAGGCTGCTGACACTGCCGGCCATCGGCAGCTTGACGAGGAAATCGCAATATTCGCGAGTCAGACGTCGCAGGCCGCTGCCCTCCGCGCCCATTGCCAGCGCGATCGGGCCACTCAGATCCTGCTCATAAAGAATCGTGTCGGCTTCGCCGGCCGTGCCGACAATCCACACCCCCATTTCCTGCAACGCCTTTAATGTACGAGCCAGATTGGTGACCTGAATAAAAGGAATCACCTCTGCCGCCCCGCATGCCACTTTGCGCACGACCGGCGTCAGGCTGGCCGCGTTGTCGCGCGGCGCGATGACGGCAACGACACCCGCAGCATCGGCGCTGCGCAAACAGGCGCCCAGATTATGCGGATCGGTGACGCCATCGAGAATCAGCAACAATGGATTCGTATTGCGCTGTACGATCGTCGCGAGATCGGCTTCGGAATACTCGATCTGATGCACAAGCTGCGCGATGACGCCCTGATGCCGCACGTCGGATTTATCGAGTTCGGCGCGATCTACGCGCTGGATCGCGACGCCGCTGCGTTCGGCATCGGCGAGCAATTGCCGCATACGTTGATCGGCGCGGCCCTCGACTACCTGCAGCAAGGCGATGCGCTCGGGCGAGCGTGCGAGCAATGCCGCGACGGCGTGAATTCCAAATACAAAATCGTCTTTCATTCGTGCTTCATTTATTAGTTGTGCGTTATCGACTCAATCAGCGGCGACGGCTGCGTTTTGGCGCGCCGGTTTTTTTCTTGTCGCCGTCCTTGCTGCCCATGCGTGCGATTTTCTCGCGCTCGGTCATGGGTGCTTTAGCTGATTTTGCGGGCTTGCTTTTCGCGGACGGGTTTTTCGTAGGCCGGCGCGAACCGTCTACCGGCGCTTTGCTTTTGCGCTCGCGGCGCTCGCCACGCGATTCGCTGCCGATCATTTCCAGATCGACCTTGCGATCATCCAGATTGACGCGCGCCACCTTCACGGTGACTTTATCGCCGAGCTGGAAAAAGCGACCGCTCTTCTCGCCAACCAATCGATGTTTCACCTGATCGAAATGGTAATAGTCGCTTTCGAGCGAGCTGACGTGTACCAATCCTTCGACATACAAATCGCTGAGCTCGACGAACAGACCGAAGCCGGTAACCGCAGTAACCAGACCCTCGTAAGTTTCGCCGACGCGATCCTGCAAATACTCACATTTAAGCCACGCCATCACATCGCGCGTTGCTTCGTCGGCACGGCGCTCGGTGGTAGAGCAATGCTCGCCGAGCGTATGCAATTGCTTTTCGTCGTACGGATAAATTTCGGATGCTTGCAGCGGTTTCGCGCCATCGGCAGGACGCAAACCTTTACGCGCGCCAACCAGTTTGCCGATGAGCCCTTTGCCGCCACCGCCACCGCGCAATAAAAAGCGAATCGCACGATGCACGAGCAGATCGGGATAGCGTCGAATCGGCGAGGTGAAATGTGTGTACGCCTCGTAATTCAAACCGAAATGGCCGTGATTTTCGGATTGATAACGCGCCTGGCTGAGCGAGCGCAGCATGACCGTCTGAATTACGTTCAGATCGGCGCGATCCTGCACCTCATCGAGCAATTTTTGATAATCGCCCGGCGTCGGTTTATCGCCACCACCGAGATTCAAACCTAATTCGCCGATAAATTGCCGTAACGCAAGCAACCGCTCTGAAGGCGGCCCTTCGTGCACTCGATAGAGCGCCGGCAATTTCAATTTCTCTAACAGTTCTGCTGTGGCGACGTTCGCCGCGAGCATGCACTCTTCGATCAACTTATGCGCATCGTTGCGCACCACCGGCACGATGCGCTCGATTTTGCGATCGCGACTGAACTGAACTTTCGTTTCGACCGTTTCGAAATCGATCGCACCGCGCTCATCGCGCGCTTCGCGCAGAACCTGATAAAGCTGATGCAGATGCTCGATATGCGGCACCACCTCTTTATATTGCGAACGCAATTTGTAGTGATCGGCGTGTTCTGCATCGAGCATCGCCGCAACGATCGTGTACGTCAGCCGCGCCTGTGAATGCATCACCGCTTCGTAAAATTGGAAGCCGGTGATTTTGCCTGCCGCACTGATCGTCATTTCGCTGACCATACACAAGCGATCGACTTTCGGTTTCAGCGAGCACAACCCATTCGATAACGCTTCCGGCAACATCGGCACCACGCGATCCGGGAAATACACCGAATTGCCGCGCAGATGCGCTTCGCGATCGAGTGCGCTGCCTACCTGCACGTAATGCGACACATCGGCGATCGCCACCAGCAAACGCCAGCCGCCACCTTTTTTCCGCTCGCAATAAACTGCGTCATCGAAATCGCGCGCATCCTCGCCATCGATTGTCACCAACGGCAGATCGCGAATATCGATGCGATTTTGTTTATCCGCTTCGGTGGGCTCCGGCGCAAAACGCTGCGCTTCGGCAACGGCGTCTTCGGGCCACACAAACGGAATGTTGTACGAGCGAATCGCGACATCGATTTCCATGCCCGGCGCCATATGTTCGCCGAGCACTTCGACCACACGACCGCGCGGCGGATTACGCCAATCGGGCTGCTGTGTGATCGCGACCATCACGTATTGGCCTTCGGTCGCATCGAGCGTGTCTTGTCGGCCGATCGTGACGTTCTGATTGATGCGCGGATTTTCCGCGACCACCACACCATAATCGTCGCGCGTATAAAAACGACCGACCAATTGCTGTGTATTGCGCTGCAATATTTCGACGATGGTTGCTTCGCGACGCCCACGCGCATCGACGCCCGATTCGCGCACCAGCACGATATCGCCATCGAACACCGCAGCCATTTGCCGGCTGCTCAGATAAAAATCGTTGCCGCCCTCTTCGGGTACGACGAAACCAAATCCGTCGCGATGCCCCTGCACACGCCCGCGGACGAGATCGAGCTTCGACAACGCGCAATACGCTTTGCCGCGGTTGCGCATCAGCTGACCATCGCGCTCCATGGCACGCAACCGACGCCGCAACGCCTCAACCTGTTCCTCATCATGCAATGCCAGCAAATCGCACAGCTCGGCATGCGTGCGCGGCCCCTCCCGCTCAAGCAGCTCGGCAATCGCCTCGCGACTGGCTATCGGGCGCTCGTAATTTTCGGCTTCGCGTGCGGCAAAAGGATCTTTTGGCGGGGAACGTTTCGTCATGAATTAGCAGCTTGATCTCGTGAATTTGGCGGGATTCGGGAGTATACGCGAGGATTGACAAGCGGTCTTGCGGCCAGTAAATTGCGCGCCTCTGAAGCACTTACCCCCTAAATGCCCAGGTGGTGAAATTGGTAGACACGCTAGCTTCAGGTGTTAGTGGCCTTGCGGCCGTGGAGGTTCAAGTCCTCTCCTGGGCACCATCTCTTCCCACTTCGTTGAATAGCACGGCTTGCAGGCCAGCTTAACGATGCGCTTCTCAGCGATAACCTAAAGTAAGTCACCAGGTAGGGC
>CAMLJR010000025.1 GCA_946480345.1 uncultured Spongiibacteraceae bacterium | reverse complement strand
GTGCTCGCCATGCTCATGTTTTTTTCATCGATATCCGCATACGCCATCGAATTCATACTGGTAAATTGCAGCGAATTAAAAAGCCCCAGCAGCAGCGCCAGCACAACAATCACGAGCAGCGGTGTTGTTTTGGTGATTAACGCGAACGAGGCAATCATCAATCCGATTGCGACGGTGTTAATCATCAATACGCGCCGATAACCGAAGCGCTTCAGAATATAGGTAGCCATCAGCTTCATACCGATCGCACCCAACGCGGTCGGCATCATCAGCAAACCCGATTGCCACGCGGGCAGACCGAGCCCCACCTGATAGAGCAGCGGTAGTAAAAACGGCATACCGCCGATTCCGAGCCGCGTGATAAAACCACCGCCTACCGCTATGCGAAATGTACGAATTTTAAATAGCGCCAACCGTAACAGCGGAAACGCTTGATGCGACGCATGCCACACATAAGCGCCAAGCAAGCTCAATGCAAGCAGGAACAATACGCCGGTCGATGTCGGGTCCAGACGATGCTCGCCGAATACTTCGAGCAACCACGAAAGCAATGCCGCGCCGCTGCCGAACAATACGAAACCCACTACGTCGAATTCGCGTTTTTGCGCACTGCGATAGTCGGGCATATAGCGATGGGCAAACCATAGCGCGGCTAATCCAACCGGCACATTGACGAAAAAAATCTCGCGCCACGACAACCAATGCACAATCAATCCGCCGATCGTCGGCCCCAGCAGGGGTCCAATCAGCGCAGGAATAATCACGAAGTTCATTGCTGCGAGCAGTTCGTGTTTTGGAAATGTGCGCACAATGGTCAGGCGCCCCACCGGCATCATCATCGCTGCGCCGATGCCTTGAAAAATGCGTGCGGCCACCATCATCGGCGCGTTCACCGCCAATCCACATAACACCGATGAAACGATGAAGATGGTTATCGCAATAGAAAATATGCGGCGTGTGCCGAAGCGATCCGCCATCCAACCACTGATCGGAATGCATACTGCGAGACTCACGATATAGCTGGTAATTACGGCTTTCAGACTGAGCGGCGTGACGTGCAAACTCGCCGCCATGGAAGGCACGGCAGTATTCAGAATGGTCGAATCGAGCTGCTCCATGAACAGCGCGGTGGCAACCACCCATGGCAGATAGCGTTTGACGATGGCGACATCAGCGGAGGGGGCGGTGCCTGGGGACAGCTGGTCCATTTACCAGATCTTAGTCGAGACTGGATGTGTGGTGTGTACGCAGATTATTTATCGAGTATTTCATCGTTTGCCTCCAAAGGATTTGCGGACGCCTCGTGTTTAACGATGCTGATTGCGCCAGTGTTTTCCAGAATCGCGACTTTCACTTCGCTGAGTTTATTGCAGCCTGCGCTACGCAGCGCCGAATTTAATTCGTGACGTGTCAGCTTTGCACGCGCGACGATTTTCTCGTCGATTTTGCCGTGATGAATCAGAATCTGCGGCCGGCCTTCGACGATGTCCTCGAATTTTTTGCTGTAGAACGTGGCAGTGGCGACAAGAAAATTTAACCCGACCAACGTAGCCGCGCTGATCAATCCGCCGATTAATGAATTGTCGCCGCCATTCATCGAGTTTTGCACTGCGTCCGACAGAATCAGCAGCAGCACCAGATCGAATGGCGCTAGCTCCCCCACTTGACGCTTGCCGCTGAGACGCAACAACACCAACAGAAATGCGTACACAACGACGCCGCGCAAAATGAACTCCCACCACGGTACCGATAGATCCAACATGCTGTGCTCCTCGACCAGTCGTTATGCCGTCATATCGTTATGCAAAATAGGGCTTGCTCGACGCTGGCATCGCGTTGCCGTTTTCTATTAACTTGTCCGCGCCTTAATCTCGAACTCCGTTATATGCCAAACCCAGCGCCCATCACAGCAGAACCACAAATCGTGCCGACTGTTAGCCTCGGCGAGGCATTTCGATTTTGGCTCAAGCTCGGCTTCATCAGCTTTGGCGGCCCTGCCGGACAAATCGCGATCATGCATGAAGAGCTGGTCGAGCGCAGACGCTGGATTTCAGAGCGACGTTATTTGCACGCGCTGAATTACTGCATGGTGCTGCCGGGGCCGGAAGCGCAGCAGCTCGCAACCTATATCGGCTGGCTGATGCATCGCACGTGGGGCGGTCTCATCGCGGGCGGCTTATTCGTACTCCCATCGCTGGTGATATTGATCGCACTCGCCACCGTCTATATGGCGTTTGGCGAGCTGCCGGCAATTGCAGGATTGTTTTACGGCATCAAACCTGCGGTAACCGCACTGGTATTGCATGCGGTGCATCGTATCGGCGGGCGGACACTGAAAAATTCGGTGTTGTGGTGCATCGCCGCCGCCTCGTTCATTGCAATTTTTGCGTTGAATACGCCATTCCCGCTCATCGTCCTGGGCGCGGGCGTCATCGGTTGGATCGGTTCGCACATCGCGCCGGATAAATTCCGCGCCGGCGGTCATGCGATCAGTGAAAAAAATTATGGTGCAGCACTGATCGATGACGATACGCCGACACCGGAACACGCACGCTTCAACAAACGGCGCTTGCTCGGCATTGCGTTTATCGGTCTTGCACTGTGGTTATTGCCGATGGCATTTTTGTTCGCGCAATTTGGATGGTCCGGCACGCTGACGCAGATGGGCTGGTTTTTCAGCAAAGCTGCGCTGCTGACGTTTGGCGGCGCATACGCGGTATTACCCTATGTGTATCAGGGTGCGGTCGATCATTACGCCTGGCTAACCGCAACGCAGATGATCGACGGCCTCGCGCTCGGCGAAACCACACCCGGGCCACTAATCATGGTGGTGACTTTCGTCGGATTTGTCGGCGGTTGGACGCATGCATTATTCGGTGCGGAAAACTTGTTTGCGGCCGGCGCGGTTGCTGCGTGTGTCGTCACGTATTTTACGTTTTTACCGTCGTTTATTTTTATTCTTGCCGGTGGCCCATTGGTCGAATCGACGCACGGCGAATTACGCTTCACCGCACCGCTAACGGCAATTACCGCTGCTGTCGTCGGCGTGATTTTAAATCTTGCGATTTTTTTCGGTTATCACGTGCTGTGGCCGCAGGGATTATCCGGCGCGTTCGATGTGATTGCCGCGATCATCACCATCGCCGCAACGATTGCGTTGTTTTATTTCAAGCGTGGTGTAATCGAAGTTATTGCAGCATGTGCGTTGATCGGATTGGTGCTGACGCTGGCGGGACTGCGTTAATTGAATTTACGAACCAATAAAAAAGCCCGGTAAAAACCGGGCTTTTTCGTGTCAGTCGATTACATCGATAACTTTCATTTACTCATCAAGAAAGCATCGACTTCACGCGCGGCGCGACGGCCTTCATCGATCGCCCACACCACCAGCGATTGACCACGGCGGCAGTCGCCAGCAGCAAATACGCCCGGCACATTGGTGTTGAATTTGTCGTATGCGGCGTTGTAGTTCGAACGTGCGTCGGTTTCGACACCCAGCGCTTTATTGACGTACTGCTCCGGGCCGAGGAAGCCCATCGACAGCAGAATCAAATCGGCTTCCCAGACTTTCTCTGAACCGGCGATTTCTTTCATTGTCATCTTGCCGCCTTCGTTGACCCATTCAACGTTGACGGTTTTGATGCCTTTCAGATTGCCCTGCTCGTCGCCGATGAAACCCTTAGACAAAATGCCGTACGTGCGCGGATCAGCGCCGAATTTGTATTCGGCTTCCGAGTGACCGTAATCGACGCGCAGAATTTTCGGCCACAGCGGCCACGGATTATCGGCCGCGCGCTCTGCCGGCGGCTGCGGCAGTAATTCGAAATTAACGACGCTTTTCGCGCCATGGCGAATCGATGTGCCAATGCAATCGGTACCGGTATCGCCACCGCCGATCACGATGACGTTTTTGTCTTTCGCGGAAATGTAATTGCCGTCTTCGAGATTCGAATCGAGCAGGCTTTTCGTGTTCGCGCGCAGGAAATCCATCGCCAGATAGATGCCGTTGAGCTGGCGATTTTCGATCGGCAGATCGCGGCCATTCGTCGCGCCAGTGGTCAGCAGTACGGCATCGTTATCCTGCTGCAGTTTTTTCGGATCGATTGCATTCGCACCGCTGCCACCGACATCGGCATTGGTGACGAACTGCACGCCTTCGGCTTTCAGAATATCGATGCGGCGCTGTACGACATCCTTGCCGAGTTTCATGTTCGGAATGCCGTACATCAGCAGGCCGCCAATACGGTCGGCGCGCTCGTAAACGGTCACCGTGTGACCGGCTTTGTTCAATTGCGCGGCGGCGGCGAGACCCGCAGGACCGGAGCCTACGACCGCCACTTTTTTACCGGTACGGGTTTGCGGTGGCTCGGGTTTGATCCAGCCTTCCTGAAAACCGCGATCGGCGATTGCGAATTCGATGTTTTTGATCGTCACCGGCTTATCGACATTGCCGAGCACGCACGAACCCTCGCACGGCGCAGGACATACGCGACCGGTG
The DNA here is from genome assembly GCA_946480345.1 of uncultured Spongiibacteraceae bacterium. Next base: position 19,132 of record CAMLJR010000025.1, on the reverse strand, counting down.
AATTCGGGAAAGTTATTGGTGTTGTGCAGGCGATCGAGTGCGTCGTGCCAGCGATCGTTGTAAACGAGATCGTTCCACTCCGGCACCAGATTGGAAACCGGGCAGCCGTCGCCGGATTGGCAGAATGGAATACCGCAATCCATACAGCGCGAGGCCTGCGTTTGCAGATGGTCGTTGTTGACCGGCGTATACAGCTCGGCGTAATCGACCAGGCGCACCGCAACATCGCGATAAGCCTGCGGCTCGCGCGTAAATTCTTTAAATCCGGTTGGTTTACCCATAACTCTTTACCAATCTCTCCAAACACAGGATGTGCCGCATGCGGCGTTAACCACGAAATCAACCTGTCGCAGAAAAGACAGGTTGATGTCAGGCACTAGCCGTCACACCGCGTTAGCGGCATTTTTCATTGCAACGCTGACTTCCGCACCGAGCAATGAATGCGGCAATTGTCTGCCCTTCGCTTTGCGCTCGAGCAGCACGCGTTTGTAATCGGTCGGCATGACCTTCACAAACTTCGCCAGATAGTTTTTCCAATCCCCGAGCACGCGTTGCGCCACGGTCGAGCCGGTGAACTGCGCGTGTTTCTCGATCAGCGCTCTCAGCTCGGCGATGTCCTCGTCGGCTTCGACGCTGTCCAGATCGACCATGCCTTTATTGCAACGGCGCGCGAAATCGCCCGCTTCGTCGAGCACATACGCAATCCCGCCGCTCATGCCCGCCGCGAAATTGCGGCCGGTAGCACCGAGCACGACGACGCGTCCGCCGGTCATGTATTCGCAACCGTGATCGCCGATGCCTTCGATGACCGCGCTCGCGCCGGAATTACGCACGCAGAAACGCTCAGCCGCGATACCGCGGAAAAACGCTTCGCCGCCAGTCGCGCCGTACATGACGACGTTGCCGATCAGCACATTTTCTTCCGCCTTGAAGGTACTGACCTTCGGCGGATAGACGATCAGACGACCGCCGCTGAGACCCTTGCCGACGAAGTCGTTGCAATCGCCTTCGACTTCGATCGTTACACCGCGCGCGAGGAATGCGCCGAGACTCTGACCCGCCGAGCCGCTGAGTTTGATGTGTACCGTATCGTCCGGCAGACCATCCGCGCCCCACTTCTTCGCGATTTCATGCGACAGCATCGTGCCGACGACGCGATTGATATTGACCACCGGCAGATCGATTTTGACTTTGCTGCCATTGTCGATCGCGGGCTGCGCCTGACGAATGATTTCGTTGTCGAGCGCTAGATCGAGACCGTGATCCTGCGCGATGACCTGGTGCGTAATCACATCCGGATGCGGCTTTTTCGCCGGCGTCAGAATCGCGCTCAGATCGAGACCGCTCGCTTTCCAATGATCGATTGCGGCCTGCATTTCGAGCACATCGGAGCGGCCGACCATTTCCTCGATCGTGCGGAAGCCGAGTTGCGCCATGATTTCGCGCAGGTCTTCGGCGAGCAGGAAGAAGAAATTGATGACGCTTTCGGGCTTGCCTTTGAATTTCTTGCGCAGCTCAGGGTCTTGCGTTGCGACGCCGACCGGGCAGGTATTCAGATGGCATTTGCGCATCATGATGCAGCCGAGCGTCACCAGCGGCGCAGTCGCAAAACCGAACTCTTCGGCACCGAGCAGCGCGGCGATCGCAACGTCGCGACCGGTTTTCAGCTGGCCATCGGTCTGCAACACGACGCGCGAGCGCAGGTTGTTCATTACCAGCGTCTGATGTGCTTCGGTCAGCCCCAATTCCCACGGCAGACCGGCGTGTTTGATCGATGTCAGCGGCGATGCACCGGTGCCACCATCGTGACCCGCGATAACGATGTGATCGGCTTTCGCTTTCGTCACGCCTGCGGCCACGGTGCCGACGCCCATCTCGGCGACCAGCTTGACGCTGATGCGCGCGCTTCTGTTCGCGTTTTTGAGGTCATGAATCAGCTGCGCCATGTCCTCGATCGAATAGATATCGTGGTGCGGCGGCGGCGAAATCAGCCCCACGCCTGGTGTTGAGTGACGCAATTTCGCGATGTATTCGTCGACTTTTTCGCCCGGTAATTCACCGCCTTCGCCCGGCTTCGCGCCCTGCGAAATCTTGATCTGGATTTCATCGGCGTTGGCGAGGTAATGCGCGGTGACGCCGAAGCGACCCGATGCGACCTGCTTGATCGCCGAGCGTTTCGAATCGCCATTCGGCAACGGCAGGAAGCGTTTCGCATCCTCGCCGCCTTCGCCGGTATTCGACTTGCCGCCGATACGGTTCATCGCAATCGCGAGCGATTCGTGCGCTTCCGGCGAGATCGAGCCGAAGCTCATGGCGCCAGTGCAGAAACGCTTAACGATCTCTTTTGCCGGCTCGACTTCTTCGAGCGGAATCGGACCGCCGTTGACGCCCTGCTTGAACGTCATCAAGCCGCGCAGCGTGCAGCCGCGTGTCGCTTCTTCGTCGGAAATTTGCGCGAAACGTTTGTACTGATCGCGGCTGTTGGTGCTGGTCGCGACCTGCAATGCGGAAATCGTTTTCGGATTCCACATATGTTTTTCGCCGTTGGCGCGCCACTGGATATCGCCCGGATTCGGCAATACCGGAATCACATTCGCATTACGTGAATAGGCGAGATCGTGACGGCGCAACGCCTCTTCGGCGAGCACTTCGAAACCGACGCCCTGTACGCGGCTCGGCGTGCCGACGAAACAGCTATCGACAACTTCTTTGGCGATACCGATCGCTTCGAAAATCTGCGCGCCTTTGTACGACTGCACCGTCGAAATGCCCATCTTCGCCATCACTTTCAGCACGCCTTTGGCGACGGCTTTGCGATAGCACGCGACGATTTTGTCGTCGTCGCTGTATTTCGCGCCCGGCAACAAACCATCGCGCTGTGCCTGCCACAGTGATTCGAATGCCAGATAGGGGTTGATCGCGTCGACGCCATAGCCGATCAGCATGCAGAAGTGATGCACTTCGCGCGCTTCGCCGGTTTCGAGCACGATGCCGATCTTGGTGCGCTCCGAGGTGCGCACGAGATGCGAGTGAACTTCGCCGGCGGCAAGCAAGGCGCTAACGGGCACGCGATCGGCGCTGACTGCGCGATCGGACAGAATGATCAGGCTGTTGCCATCGGCAATGGCTTGGCTGGCTTCTTCGCGCAGACGCAGCAGCGCCTTGCGCAGACCGGCACGACCTTCGGCTTTCGGGAAGGTGATATCGATGACGCGGGATTTCCAGCCCTTGTAATCGATGTGGCGCAGCGCGGCCAATTCCTCGTTGGTCAGAATCGGATGCGGAATACGCAGACGATGCGCGTGCTGTTCGGTCACTTCGAGCAGGTTGCCCTCCGGACCGATATAGCACTCGAGCGACATCACGATTTCTTCGCGAATCGGATCGATCGCCGGATTGGTCACCTGCGCGAACAACTGTTTGAAGTAGTCGTAAATCATCCGCGGCTTGTCGGACAGACACGCCAGCGCCGAATCATTACCCATCGAATCGACTGGATCGCGCGCTTCCTGTACCAACGGCAACAGCATGAACTGCATCGTTTCGACGGTGTAACCAAAGGTGCGCATGCGATCGAGCAGCGTGCTCGGCTCGAAGCCGTGCGGCTCCTGCTCGGTGTGGAGATCGGCAAATTCGACTTTCTGTTTTTGAATCCACTCGCCGTACGGACGCGCTTTCGCGAATGTCTCTTTCAGCTCGGCGTCGCCGATCAGACGGCCCTGTTCGAAATCGAGCAGGAACATTTTGCCCGGCTGCAGGCGGCCTTTTGCCTTGACGTTGGCAGGATCGACTTCCAGCACGCCGACTTCCGAGGCCATGATGACCTTGTCGTCGTGAGTGATGTAATAACGGCTCGGACGCAGACCGTTGCGATCGAGCACCGCGCCGATGTAATGGCCGTCGGTGAACGCCATCGATGCCGGGCCGTCCCACGGTTCCATGATGGTCGAGTTGTATTCGTAGAACGCGCGTTTTTCCGGCGACATTTCCTCGTCGTTTTGCCATGCCTCGGGAACCATCAGCATCATCGCTTCTTGCAGCGTACGGCCGCTCATCAGCATGAATTCGAGCACGTTGTCGAAGTTGCCGGAGTCTGAGCAGTCGGGTTCGACGATTGGGAACAGCTTGTTGATTTCGGCGCCGAACAGCTCGCTTTTGACGACGCCTTCGCGCGCATGCATCCAGTTGATATTGCCCTGGCGCGTATTGATTTCGCCGTTATGGCTCATGAAACGGCATGGCTGTGCGCGATCCCACGACGGGAACGTGTTGGTGCTGAAGCGCGAATGGATCATCGCCAGATGCGTTTCGTAAGTCTCATCGCGCAAATCGGCATAGAACGGCAGCAGCTGGCTCGGTGTCAGCATGCCCTTGTAGACGATGACTTTCGTCGACAGTGAACAGACATAGAACAAGTCGGCCTGCGAATGATCCGACTCGTAGCGCATCATGCGGGTGCCGAGTTTGCGGATGATGTAGAGCTGACGCTCGAATGCATCGCCTTCCAGACCATCGGCTGCGGCGACGAACAATTGCTCGATCGACGGCATTGACGCGAGTGCGGTCGGACCAACATCGGCTTTACCCGGCTCAACCGGCACATCGCGCCAGCCAATCAGTTTCTGCCCTTGCTCGGCGATCAGACGATTAATCGTTTCCTTGCACTTCTCGCGCTCGGATTCGATCGCCGGCAAAAATACGTTGCCGACCGCATAACGACCCTTCGGCGGTAAATCCACGCCGAACTCGCTTTTCGCGATGCCACGGAAAAATTTGTCCGGCAGCGCGGTAAGAATGCCGCAGCCGTCGCCGGTATTCGTTTCGCAACCACAACCGCCGCGATGATCCATACGGCGCAACGCGTGATCCGCCTCCAACAGAATGGAGTGGCTCGGACGGCCCTTCATATCCGCGACAAAGCCCACGCCGCAGCTGTCTTTTTCATTGGCGGGGTCGTACAGACCGTGCGCCAGCGGCAGGCTCATCTGAACCGGGGTGGTGGTCGTCATACTCAACTCTCCAGCAAACTGCTTAATCTCTTCGCGCTTATTTGCGCGGTCGCGGAAACAGGACTGCTCCGCAAATAACAGGGACGGCAAAACCGCCTTCTCTGCGATGTCCATCGCAGAGACAACTTGGTCTGGCAGCACTAGGCTGCCACCTCGGGTTTGTGCCTAGTCGTACGGTTGTGCATCAAGCGTCCGAATCATCGGAGCGAACGAACCGATTGGAAACTTCCAAGCCGGCGCGCGATGCAATTTTTTTGGCTTCCCGGCGGCCTTAAGCCACCTGCTTTTACGCTGCGCCGTTGCAGACTATCCATGACGATGCCGATGGATGGCACCGTTCTGGCGCATTATGTCATTTAAGAACCGAGATATCTACGCGCAGCAAAACACCCCACGGGGTCCGCAGCGCGTGGCAAGATTGCCGATAAATGCGTCAGATTTCCAGTGCTTTTTTGCTCAATAACCGTCCGGGACCGCTCATGCCGAACTCCAAAACCTCGTCGATCCAACTTCTGCAACGGGGTGAACTGCCGCTGCTTCACATCGAAAACCCCCATGCCTCGGCGGTGATTGCCCTGCAAGGGGCTCATATCTTGGCCTACACCCCGAGAGGGGAAGCACCGCTGCTATGGTTGAGCGAGCGAACCGAGTTCAAACGAGGGCAATCGCCGCGCGGAGGTATTCCCATATGCTGGCCGTGGTTCGGCGATCCGGCACGCAATCCCGATGCCCTGCAGAAAATGCTTGCCGAGCATACGACCGCCGGCGAAAAAACACTCGCACACGGTTTTGTCCGGACGCTGGATTGGCAAATTTATTCCGTAACCGAGAGCGACGAATCGACCGACATCATCCTGCGCTATTCGACAGCGACAAGCCTGGCTCCGGCAATTTGGCCCCACGCTGCCCAACTTCAACTGACGATCAATGTTGGGCCTAAACTCCACATCAGCCTGACGACTCAAAATCTCGACAGCAAACCGCTGGCAATCACCCAGGCGCTGCATACGTATTTTGCGATCAGCGACATAGCTCAGGTAACGACACTCGGATTCGACGGTTGCCGTTATATCGATACGCTCGATGATTGGCGCGAACATCGTCAACCGGGCGATATTCGCTTCACCGCCGAAACGGATCGGATTTATCTCGATGCGCCGACACAAGTACAACTGCGCGACGACGGCTGGCAACGCACCATTTATCTACAGGCTCAAAATTCAGCCTCGACCGTTGTGTGGAATCCATGGATTGAAAAATCACTGCGGCTTTCACAATTTGCTGCGGATGCATGGCAACGCATGGTCTGCATCGAAACCGCTAATGTACTGAACGACATGCTCGTGCTGCCGTCAGGGGCCGAGCAATCGCTCGAACTGGAGCTATGGGCTGAGCCCGATTAGTGGCGCAGCCAGCCTAAATAGCCGCATCTTTCGATTTCGTCATCGCTAACCGCCTCGCCGTGGGCTTCGCTCTCCTGCGCGAACGAATCGTGCGGCGCGTAATCGTCAATGCCGATACCAGCGACGTTTTCGATGGGACTCCGCAGCGGTAATTGTGCGAGGTACGCGTGATAATCCGAGTATGTTTCAGTGAATGCCTTTACGGCATCGAAATAATCATGATCGCGCGGGAGCGGAATAGACAGCTCGGAGAGACAGCCTGAGGTCGGCTGCGCACGGTGTGCTTTTTTCTTGCGCTGCGCTTTCTTTCGCGACGGAAAGGTTGCCGTGCGATTGTTTAACGGCAACATCGAAAACGTCGTGCGATCTTCCGAAGTGATTATCGTTGTGAAATTTGTGTGCGTTGAATCCATTGCGTATTACCTCCGGGCGGTTGTCTTGCAGGAATAGAACCCGGCGTACTGGGTACGCCGAGCTCAACCGATAACCTGATCTACGCCAGGACGGATTTCGTCGACGATTTCTTTTTCGTGTCGCCTATATCGCTCATTTCATTTGCCGCATTTTGAGTGGTGCTTTTAAGCACGTCGGTTAATTGATCTTTCGTTTCACCGAACAAATTCATCCATGCTTTGCTGTCATCGAGCACCTTTTTGATGAGCTCGCCACTTTGCGATATCGAATCGGCAGTGAATTTCTGCACCGAATCGAAATCGCGAAGATTACTGAGCGCACGCATCTGTTTGATGCCGACACTGCTGTAATAATTTGCCGAATCGAGATTCAGACGAGTCCCCTGCTCCAACTTATCGACCAGCACGCGATTGATGTCGCTAGCAGAAGCCAACAGCCCATCAGTCTTGCCTTTTAACGATTCCACCATATTCATATTCACTCCTTCGACTCATCAGTCTGAAAATTTCATCGCACGCTGAACGTGCAAAACATTGAATAGCCATCGCCAAGATCGGCGAAGACCTAGCAACAGCGACCATTGGTCGCACCAATTAACCCATAACAATATGAAGAAATGACGAACAACACGTTGCAGTACAAACACCGAAACGCTTCATCATTTATTTGTGTTTTTTTGATGGTGCTGAGTACAGCTAAAGGGCAGGCAAGCAAAAGCGAGGGCGCAGTGTAACTCCTTTTTCAAACGAGTCGACGCTCGAAATTATAAAAGTTTCTGTTATGCATACACTGCTTTGATATATAGAGCGAATAACGGCTCAGTCTGAGCAGTCGCAGTATGCATCGATCCGCTTGTGAAGGGGGCTTTAAGCGTCTGGTAAACTACGCGCCTCGCCACTGCATGCGCATTTAGAGGTTGTCATGTCGCAGATAAACGAAATGGTCCGCCAGCATTTGGACCACCTTGAGCCCCATCGCGTGTTGAGCGTTGCGGAGCAATCCGTGCAAAAAGAGCGGGTTAAACGTCTGCTGCGTGAAAAAGACGCGGTCCTGGTCGCGCACTATTACACCGACCCCGTGCTGCAGGAGCTGGCGGAGGAAACGGGCGGATGTGTCTCGGATTCTCTGGAAATGGCTCGCTTCGGACATGCGCACGACGCGAGCACCCTAATCGTTGCCGGCGTTCGCTTCATGGGTGAAACGGCAAAAATTCTGTCGCCAGAAAAGCGCGTGCTGATGCCGACGCTCGAAGCCACCTGCTCACTCGATATCGGCTGCCCCGCCGATGAATTCGCCGCATTCTGCGACCAACATCCGGACCGCACCGTGGTCGTCTATGCCAACACATCAGCCGCCGTTAAAGCCCGCGCCGATTGGGTGGTAACGTCCAGCATCGCATTGCCGATCGTCGAGCATCTCGATGCACGCGGCGAAAAAATTCTTTGGGCGCCCGATAAATATCTCGGCGATTATGTGCGCCGCTCGACCGGCGCCGATATGATCCTGTGGGACGGCTCATGCATCGTGCATGAGGAGTTCAAAGCCAAGGGCATTCACGATCTGAAGAATATCTACCCGGACGCCGCCGTTCTTGTGCATCCGGAATCACCGGCGCCGGTGGTCGATCTAGCCGATAGCGTTGGCTCAACGTCGCAGATCATCGAAGCAGCCCGCACGCTGCCGAACAAACAATTCATCGTCGCTACCGATCAGGGCATCTTCTACAAACTGCAACAGCAAGTACCCGACAAGGAATTCATCATCGCGCCAACGGCCGGCAGCGGCGCGACCTGTCGCAGCTGCGCGCATTGCCCGTGGATGGCGATGAATGCGCTCGACAATTTGGCCGATTCGCTGGAGTACGGCACCAACGAAATTTTCGTCGATCCGGCCATTGGCGCGCGCGCGATGATTCCGCTGAAACGGATGCTGGATTTCGCTGCCGAGCGCAAACGCAAACAGACCGGCAACGCATAAAAACTCGAACCTGCCCTCGAACCGTACCGAAAATAAAAAAGGCGAGCCAAATGGCTCGCCTTTTTTGTAGTCGTCACACTTAATTCTGTAGTTTCAAATACTGGTTCACGCCGAGCGCCACTAACGTGCAAAGCGCGGCCGACAACAAATACACGCCGACAAACGCGAGCCCGAAATGCGCGCACAGACCGAGCGCTACGACCGGCGCGAACGCGGCGCCGATCAACCACGCCAGATCCGATGTCAGCGCCGCACCGGTATAGCGATATTTCGAACCGAAATTCGCTGTGACCGAACCGGCCGCCTGGCCATACGACAACCCGAGCAGCACGAAGCCGATCAGTACGAACACATCCTGGCCGGTCGTGCCCGACGCCAGTAGCGTTGCCGCAAAGCCGCTGAATACGGCAATTGCCGCCGCCAGAGCCGCCAGCGTTAACGTGCGACCGAAGCGATCAGCAATCCATCCCGATATCACAATCGCTATCGCAGCGAGAAAAGCACCCCCGATTTGCACTGCGAGGAATTGGTTCACCGACTGATCGGAGAACAGCAAAATCCACGACAGCGGGAAAATAGTCACGATATGAAACAGCGCGTAACTCGCGAGTGCCGCAGCGGCGCCGATGATCACATGACGACCTTTTTGCTGAGCCAGTTCGACGACGCTGGTAGGTTCGAGCTCATGCTCGCCGAGCTCGCGTTCGTATTCGTGCGTCAGCACCAGACGCAACCGCGCGAACAGCGCGACAACATTGATCGCGAAGGCTGCAAAGAACGGATAGCGCCACCCCCAGCCGAGAAAATCCGCTTGCGATAAATTGCTATTCAGATAAGCGAACAAACCGGCCGCAATCACGAAACCGGCGGGTGCTCCGAGTTGACCCAGCATCGCGTACCAGCCACGACGATTTTCAGGCGCGTTCAACGCCAGCAGCGAGGGCAAACCATCCCAGGAGCCACCCAGCGCCAGACCCTGACCGATGCGGAAAATCGTCAGCAGCACGATCGCGAACATGCCGATTTTTTCGTAACCGGGCAGGAATGCCATACCGCAGGTGCTGGTGCCGAGCAGAAACAACGAGACGGTCAGCTTGGTGCCGCGATCCCAGCGGCGCTGGATCCACATCGAGACGATTGTGCCGAAGGGACGTGCAACGAACGCTAGCGCAAAGATCGCGAATGACCATAGCGTGCCCTCAAGGCGCGGCAGGAATGGAAAAAAGACGTGCGGAAACACCATCGCCGCCGCGATACCGAACACGAAAAAGTCGAAATATTCAGAAGCTCGCCCGATCACCACGCCCACTGCAATTTCGCTGGGCGCTACGTCGGCGTCAGCACTTTGGCCGTGATGGTGAATATGTCTATCGAGGTACTGCGCGTTTTGCATGGCTCTACTCCGGTCGATTGAGGAGATAGCTGACATGGTCGCCGAACCCACTATGTCGAGAGGGGCGGCCCTTGCCTTAGCATTATTATCTGAGGGCGACGATAGGACAAAACGTCCAATCGACGTATTCGTACAATAGCATTAAAGTGCGCGTCACCGTCCGCATCTATTTACCGTTCTTCAGGTGCGGTTCTTCCCCGCCGTTACGTTGTACAGGCCCTGTTGATGACTAACGTCCAGTTTTTCTATCGAGGTCTATTGCTGGTTTGCGCCGCGCTTGCGTTGTCCGGCTGCGACTTGCTTCTGCTCAATCCCCCTGGCGATATCGCGTGGCAGCAGGGTCGACTGATCGTTCAATCGACCTATCTGATGCTGTTGATCATCGTGCCAGTGATCATTCTTACGCTGCTGTTTGCATGGCGTTACCGCGCATCGAATCGCGACGCCACGTACAAGCCCGAGTGGGATCACTCGACCCAGCTTGAACTGGTGATCTGGTCTGCGCCGCTGATGATCATCATCGCGCTCGGAGCAATTACCTGGATCTCGACGCACACGCTCGACCCCTACCGTCCGCTCGATCGCATCGCCGAGGGCAAACCGGTGGCCGAGGGCGTCAAGCCGCTGGAAATCGAAGTGGTTGCGCTCGATTGGAAATGGCTGTTCCTCTACCCGGAACAAGGCATCGCCACACTGAACGAAGTGGCCGCGCCGGTCGATCGTCCGATCAAATTCAAAATCACCGCCGAACACGTGATGAATTCGTTCTACATTCCCGCGCTCGCCGGCCAGATTTACGCGATGCCGGGAATGCAGACCATTTTGCATGCTGTCATGAACAAACCCGGCAGCTACGAAGGGTTTTCCGCTAACTACAGCGGCGAAGGCTTTTCGCATATGCGCTTTAAGTTCAAGGGAATGAGCGACGCCGACTTCGAGAGCTGGGTACAGCAAACCAAATCCGAGGGCACTGCACTGAGCCGCGAAGCCTATCTGGAACTAGCAAAACCAAGCTCTCGCGAACCGATCCGTCGCTACAGCGAAGTTGCGCCAAATCTGTACAAGACCATCCTCAACCGCTGCGTTGACGGCAAAACCCTGTGCATGGACCAGATGATGGCAATGGATATGGGCATGGCGCCGAAACAACATCATCAGGGCCACGGCGCCAAAGCGGATGACGCCGCCGCGACGCCCGCCGACGAACACTCTCATTAATCGATTGCCCGCCGTTTGGCGAAACATCCGCAACCTGTCGCGCTTCTGATCGAGGCGCGACGCGTTAGCGAATCACGGAGTCACTATGTCTGAGCAACTTGACTTAACCCGCCTGATATTCGGCCGTTTGACGTGGGAGGCTATCCCGTATCACGAGCCGATTCTGGTTTGGACATTCGTCGCCACTGCGCTGATCGGGTTCGGCATCATCGCCTGGGTTACGAAGGCGAAGCTGTGGGGTTATCTGTGGAGCGAATGGTTCACCAGCATCGACCACAAGAAGATCGGGATTATGTACATCATCCTCGGCCTGGTGATGCTGCTGCGCGGCTTTGCCGACGCGATCATGATGCGGCTGCAACAGGCGATGGCATTCGGTGAAAACCTCGGCTATCTACCGCCCGAGCATTACGACCAGATCTTCACCGCCCACGGCGTGATCATGATTTTCTTCGTCGCGATGCCGCTGGTTACCGGCTTCATGAACTATGTGATGCCGATGCAGATCGGCGCGCGCGACGTCGCGTTCCCGTTCCTGAACAACTTCAGCTTCTGGATGACGACATTCGGCGCCGTGCTGGTGATGGCTTCACTGTTCGTCGGCGAATTCGCCAAGACCGGCTGGCTCGCGTACCCGCCGCTGTCGGGCATTGATTACAGTCCGGGGGTGGGCGTCGACTATTACATCTGGGCGCTGCAGATCGCCGGGGTCGGCACCACGCTATCGGGCATCAACATGATCGTGACGATCGTGAAAATGCGCGCGCCCGGCATGACGATGATGAAAATGCCAATCTTCACCTGGACCACGCTGTGCACCAACGTGCTGATCGTCGCGTCGTTCCCGGTGCTGACTGCGGTGCTGGTACTGCTGTCGCTCGATCGCTACGTGGACACCAACTTCTTCACGAACGATCTCGGCGGCAACGCGATGATGTACGTGAACCTGATCTGGATCTGGGGCCATCCCGAGGTGTACATCCTGATCCTGCCGGTATTCGGCATCTTCTCGGAAGTGGTATCGACCTTCTGCGGCAAACGGCTGTTCGGTTACACCTCGATGGTTTACGCGACCGTGGTGATCACGATCCTGTCGTACCTGGTGTGGCTACACCACTTCTTCACGATGGGCTCGGGTGCGTCGGTGAACTCCTTCTTCGGCATCACGACGATGATCATCTCGATCCCGACCGGCGCGAAGGTATTCAACTGGTTGTTCACGATGTATCGCGGCCGCATCCGTTTCGACGTACCGATGCTGTGGACGGTCGGCTTCATCATCACGTTCGTGATCGGCGGCATGACCGGCGTCATGTTGGCGGTTCCGCCGGCCGATTTCGCGCTGCACAACAGCCTGTTCCTGATCGCGCACTTCCATAACGTGATCATTGGCGGCGTGGTGTTCGGTCTGTTCGCCGGCATCAACTACTGGTTCCCGAAAGCGTTTGGCTTCCGCCTGGACGAGTTCTGGGGCAAATGCTCGTTCTGGTTCTGGCTGATCGGTTTCTGGGTGGCGTTCGCGCCGCTGTACGTACTCGGCCTGATGGGCGTCACCCGCCGCGTCAGCCATTTCGAGGACGCCTCGTTGCAGATCTGGTTCCAGATCGCCGCGTTCGGTGCGGTGCTGATCGCCATCGGTATCGCCTGCATGTTGATCCAGTTCGTCGTCAGCTTCCGCAATCGTCATGCGTTGCGCGACGAATCCGGCGATCCGTGGCATGGCCGCACGCTGGAATGGTCGACCTCGTCGCCACCGCCGGCGTACAACTTCGCGTTCACACCGATCGTGCACGACACCGACGCCTGGTACGACATGAAGAACCGCGGCTTCGAACGTCCGGTCAGTGGCTACAAATCGATTCACATGCCGAAAAATACCGCTGCCGGCCTCGTGATCTCGACCTTTGCCACGATCTGCGGCTTCGCGTTGATCTGGCACATGTGGCTGATCGCTGGCGTAGCGTTCGCGGCAATGTTGGTCTCGACCATCATCCATACCTTCAACTACAAGCGCGATTACCACATCCCCGCCGAAGAAGTGGCGACGGTTGAGGCAGCGCGCACTCAACAACTGGCTGCACATCATGGCTAACGCAATCGCATATCCGACCACGGACGCCGACGGGCGTCCGATTTTCCACGACGCTTCCGGCGAGCATCATCCGCAGAACGGTACGCTGCTGGGTTTCTGGCTCTACCTGATGAGCGACTGCCTGATCTTCGCGTGTCTGTTCGCGGTGTACGGCGTACTCGGTCGCAGTTATGCCGGCGGTCCAAACGGCGCCGAGCTGTTCGATCTGAAACTGATTGCCGTCAACACCGCGATGCTGCTGTTTTCGTCGATCACCTACGGCTTCGCGATGATCGCGATGCAGAAGAACAAGGTTGGCGGCGTGCTCGCCTGGCTCGCGATCACCGGTCTGTTCGGCCTCGCGTTCCTCGGCATCGAGCTGTACGAGTTTTACCATCTGCTGCACGAAGGCGCCGGCCCGCAGCGCAGCGGCTTCCTGTCGGCGTTCTTCACGCTGGTCGGCACGCACGGTCTGCACGTCACGTTCGGCATCATCTGGCTGCTCGTGCTGATGACGCAGGTAGGCAAGCTTGGCCTGACCGGTCCGAATAAGCGTCGCCTGTTTTGCCTGTCGATGTTCTGGCACTTTCTGGACGTGGTCTGGATCGGCGTATTCACCTTTGTTTATCTGATGGGAGTGTTGCCATGAGCCATCCATCTCACGCCCATGATGCGCACGACGATCATCACGGCGAAGAGCATCCGCACGTCAGCCTGCGCGATTACGTCATCGGTTTCGTGTTGTCGGTGATCCTCACCGCAATTCCGTTCTGGCTGGTGATGAACAATGTCATCGCCAGCGCAAGTGCGACGGCCTTCGTCGTACTGGGGTTCGCCGCGGTGCAGATGGTCGTGCACATGATTTTCTTCCTGCACATGAACGCGAAATCGGAAGGCGGCTGGAACATGCTGGCGCTGATCTTCACCGTCGTGCTTGTGGTAATCCTGCTGGCCGGCTCGCTGTGGGTGATGCACAACATGAACGCGAACATGATGCCGATGCCCGATATGACCGGCATGGAACATTGATCGTTTCCGCCATCGCATTGTGATCGTCAACGGTTCGGAACCGCTTCAACAACCGCGCAGCACCGCCGTTCTGGCGGTGCTCGGTCTGATCTTCACCACGGTATTCATCGGTTTGATAAGTCTTGGCGTCTGGCAACTGCAACGCCTGCACTGGAAGCTCGATTTAATCGAGCGCGTCGAAACCCGAATTCACGCACCCGCCACTCCGGCTCCGACGCCGAGCGAATGGTCCGACATCACCCGTGCCCGCGATGAATATCGACACGTGTTGCTCCAGGGCCGCTTTTTGCCAGGTCAGGATACGCATACGCAGGCTGTAACAACGTTAGGCTCGGGCTTTTGGGTGTTGTCGCCGTTCCAGCTCGACGACGGCAGTATCGTGCTGGTCAATCGCGGCTTTATCCCGAATGGCTGGCGCGAAAACATTCCTTTACCCTCCACCTCCGAAGTAACCGGACTATTGCGCATCAGCGAACCGGGCGGCGGTTTTCTACGACAGAACAAGCCTGCGGAAGAGCGCTGGTATTCGCGCGATGTAGCGGCGATCGCGGCGGCGCGTAATTTAAAAAACGTCGCGCCTTTTTTCGTCGATGCGGATTTCGTCGATGCAGATGCAATGCCGAACAGCACGGATTGGCCGCGCGCCGGCCTGACCGTCACCCGTTTCTCGAATAATCATTTAGGCTACGCGTTGACTTGGTTCGCGCTGGCGCTGATGGTGCTGTGGGGCGGCTGGCGCGTCGCTCGCGAAGAGCGCAGATTGCGACAACTTCGGGCCGCCGACTAATTCGCTATCGCTTCGCGATTCCAGCTTCAATCAATGCTTGTCCCGATCACTCACAGAGCCCGCCATGTCGGATAACCAACGCCCGCCGTCCGTCGTGAATCCCGCCGCCAATCCCACGCTTTCGGGTCACATCGATCTGACCAGCATGCATCCGCTGATTCATCTGCGCTGGCTCGCGGTGATCGGCCAAATCACGACGATTCTGTTCGTCCATTACGTCTTCGGCGTCGATTTGCCGTTGTCGCCGATGGCGGTCGTGCTCGCTTGTCTGGTCGGCTTCAACCTCATCAGCATGTGGTGGTGGCGCAATCGCGAGGAGGTATCGCGCGTCTCGCTGTTTCTCGCATTGCTGATCGATGTAGCGACGCTAACCGCGCAGCTTTACCTGAGCGGCGGCGCGACGAATCCGTTTGTATTTTTATATCTGTTGCAGGTCGTGCTGGGCGCGGTATTGCTGCCGTTACTGGCAACCTGGATTCTCGCCGCGATTACGGGCCTGTGTTTCGTCGGGTTGACGCTATGGTCGGGACCAGTGGCAATTCCGCGCGAACATTATCTCGACGGGCTGCTGATTTGTTTTGCGCTGAACGCCGCGCTGCTGGTGGTGTTCATCAATCGCATCAACGGCATGCTGCGCGCGCACGATGCACGACTGATTACATTGCGCGAACGCGCTTCGGAAGAAGAGCACATTGTGCGGATGGGCTTGCTCGCATCAGGCGCAGCGCACGAGCTCGGCACGCCGCTCGCCACCATTTCGGTCATTCTCGGCGACTGGAAACATTTACCGGCGATTGCGTCCGAGCCCGAACTGCTCGAAGAACTGAGTGAAATGCAGCTCCAGCTCGATCGCTGCAAAGCGATTGTCAGCGGCATTTTGCTGTCGGCCGGCAACATGCGCGCCGAAGCGTTGATTCAAACCACGGTCAGTGAATTTCTGGACGATGTCGTCGCAGGCTGGCGCGCTACACGGCCGGTGCGGAAGTTCGATTACGTCAAACGCGTCGTCGATGATCTGACTATTGTGTCCGACGAAGGCCTGAAGCAGACGATCTGCAATATTCTCGACAATGCGCTCGAAGCCTCGCCCGAGTGGCTGGCTTTCGAAGCATTCCGCGAGGGCGACGATTTAATGCTGCGCGTGTTCGACAACGGCCCCGGCTTCGCGCCATCGATGCTCGAGCGCGTCGGCCAGCCGTACCAGTCGACCAAGGGTCGCCCCGGTGGCGGATTGGGATTGTTTCTTGCGGTCAATGTCGTGCGGGCGCTCGGCGGTCACATCGAAACCCGCAACCGCGAACTGGGCGGTGCGCTGGTTACGCTGACACTGCCATTGGCATCGCTGACTCTCGAACCTCCTATCGAGGCCAGCACCGCCGATGAACTTTGAAAGAGAGGATGCAATGAACGCCGATGATTCCATTTCTCCCACGGGTTCATCGTCGCGCCAATTGTTGATCGTCGAAGACGACGAAACATTCGGTCGCACGCTGCAACGTTCGTTCGAACGGCGCGGCTACACGGTGTATTCCGCCACGAATCTTGAAGAGGCGATTGCGCAACTCGATGCACACTCGCCGACACATGCGGTGGTCGATTTGAAACTCGGCGGCGGCGATTCGGGCCTCGCCTGCGTGAAGGCGCTGCATGCGCATTCGGAAAAAATAGTGATCGTTGTGCTGACCGGCTACGCGAGCATTGCGACTGCAGTCGAAGCGATTAAATTAGGCGCCTGTCATTACCTGGCAAAGCCGTCGAACACCGACGATATCGAAGCAGCTTTCGAGCGCGCAACCGGCAACGACAGCATCGAATTAACGCAGCGGCCGACATCGATAAAAACGCTCGAATGGGAGCGCATTCACGAGGTACTCGCCGCGTGCAATTTCAATATTTCAGAAGCTGCGCGCCGGCTCGGCATGCACCGGCGCACATTGGCGCGGAAACTGGAAAAATCGCCGATCAAATAACTACGATGCGGTGATTACATTTTTTCGATTTGTTCTTTTAGCGTTTTAATCTGGCGGATGCGCTCTTCAATTTTGGTGGTGGTGATCGAATCGTTCTGCACCAGTTTTAACGCATAGCCCAACTGTTGTTCCGCTTTGTCCAATACGCCATTCAGCACGAAATATTCTGCGCGCGCCTGATGCACGCCGAGAATATTGCCGGCAAGGCCATGCGTTTCGGCGAGCTCGTACCATACATACGGGTCGTTCGGTCGCAGCTTGACCTGCTCCTGCAAAACCGTTTCCGCGAGTTGCGGTTGATTCGATTTCAGCAACGCATCGGCATAGGTCATCGCCAACGGATAATTGCCGGGGTTGACGCGCAATTGCGTGCGTAATTTTTCGATCGCTTTATCCGCTTCGCCGGCGTTGATATCAAATTGTGCATCGCTCACCACATACGCCATGCGCCGCGGATCTTTTTGCAGTAACGGCGTCAATTGCTCGCGCGCTTCTTTCAATTGACCCGCCTGCATATACGCCAGCGCAAGACCGTATTGATCCGCCTCGACAGTACGCGACTGCCCTTTCATTCGCGCCTTGAATTTCTTCAGCGCTTCCGAATTATTGCTGGCCAAATGCACCTCGACGCGTGCGCGCATCAACTGGTAATCGAGATTGTCGACATACACTTTGCGCGGATAATCGCGGGCACGGTTTCGCGCATCGCTGACGCGGCTTTCGGTGAGCGGGTGAGTCAATAAAAATTCGGGCGGATTGCGGCCCACATACCGATTGGCCGCGAGCATTTTTTCGAACATTGATGCGAATGCGTTCGGATCGTAATCCGCCTTCGTCAGCGTATCCATTCCGATGCGATCGGCTTCCTGCTCGTTCTCGCGGCTGAAGCGCAACTGATTCTGCTGCGCCGCGGCCTGCGTCGCCGCCATCGCCGCCATACCCGCATCGCCTCGCGTGGTCGCAGCTAAAACTAACGCGCCGAGCATTCCCGCCATTGTCGGCAACGCCGAGCGCTGTTGCTGTTCAACGCCGCGCGCGAAATGCCGCTGGCTCAAGTGCGCCAATTCGTGGCCGATGATCGACGCGAGCTGCGCTTCCGTATCCGCTGACAACAACGCACCGTTATGCAGTCCCACAACACCGCCCGGCACTGCAAACGCGTTGATGGTCGGATTATCGATTACCACGACTTCGAGCCGACGGTCCTTGAGCTGACTGACTGCGGCCAGCTTGTAGACGAGATATTCGGCGTAATCCTGTAACAGCGGATCGGTGACCGTGCGCACCTGGCTGCGAAACATTTTCAGCCACGCGCGGCCTAGCTCATATTCCTGCTGATTCGAAAATGTGCTCGACGCGCTGTCGCCGAGTTCCGGCAGGCTAACGCTATTAGGCGGCACCGCGATGACATTGTCAGTCGGCAACAGCGCTGCCGCTAACAATGCAACAATAAAGCGTTGACTATTTTTCACTGTGATTCCACACGTTGAGATTCGGCTACTTTAGCTCTGACCATACCTGCCAGCCAAATTCCGCTCACATCACGATCGAATGACAAAAACTGACTAATGCGCAACTCTGACGCTCGCTTATACTGGCGCGCCTTTGCTGCGCGAAGCAGAGCAAATCTCTTCCTCAAATACAATACACCGAGAGGCCTATGCGCGAACTCGACACTTGCGGCCTGGATTGCCCGCTGCCGCTCCTAAAAGCGAAACAGGCGTTGAATACGATGAATAGCGGCGAGCAATTGCGCGTGCTTGCGACCGACCCGGGCTCACAGCGCGACTTTCGCTCGTTCGCGGAACAAAGCGGTCATCGACTGCTCGAAAGCAGCGAGCAAAACGGTGTATTCAGCTAT
>CAMLJR010000024.1 GCA_946480345.1 uncultured Spongiibacteraceae bacterium | reverse complement strand
CCGTTTGGGTTTCCCGATTTGGCGAAATTCACCCAGTATGCATTGGCGATACGCGCTATCGCTTTATCTTCGGGCGCCAGCTTGTCGTTATATTTCGCTGCGACCGTATCGAATACATACGGAATTTCCGTCGCGTGCGGTGCGCCGGTTTTCCATTCGCTTTTCATCGATTGGGCGACGTACGAAAAACGATATTCATACGCGGGAATATTCTGTGCGGCGAATTCTCTGGCAACGAAGCGCGCAGGTTCCACCATGACCCTGTCCATGCCGGTTAAATTTTTCAGCAGCGGCAATGGCGTAGTGCCCTCGGGGTCATACGCAGCACTGGCCGCGTCGCGATGCGAACCGAATGCGGTAAACAATGCATCTTTGGTCGGCGCTGAGGTAAAACCCAAATCGGCGCTGGTGGCGCCGGTGATGATCGGTACTTTGGCGTTATCGCCGCGGCGATAGATATCCTGCGGTGTGCCTACCACGATTTTGCCGTCTGCTATCGGGCCGCCGTAGGTGGGCACTTTCGCGGTAACAAACAGCGCATTCAAATCGAGACCATCGACGATTTTTTCCGCCGGCAATGCGCGCAACTTCGCCAATGCATCGGCGTCGGTGCCTTCGATGCCATGCTTGCGCGCGAAGTTGATGCCGATTTCTTCGGCGGAAGGCAGGCCGGGTTTACTTTCGTTCAGGCTGCGTTCGCCCATCAGGCTGCCGCGACCGCCGCCCGATTGCACGATCGCTTTATGCATTAAGCCGCGTGCGAGTGGCGAGGTGAGAAGCATATGCACCGAACCGCCGCCGGCCGACTCGCCGAATACCGTGACGTTATCCGGATCGCCGCCGAATGCTTTGATATTGCGCTGTACCCATTGCAGCGCGGCAATCTGATCCATGTAGCCATAGTTGCCTTTCGGTTCGTCGGGAAATTCCTGCGTCAACGCAGGAAAACCAAAGAAGCCAAAGCGGCCGACACGATAATTGAAACTGACGAACATCACGCCCGCTTTCGCAAATTGATCGCCTGCATAGACGGCAGGCGACGAGCCGCCATTGACGAAACCGCCGCCGTAAATCCAGACCATTACCGGCAGCTTTTTCGCCTTACTGGCAGGGCGCCAGATGTTCAGCACCAGACAGTCTTCAGCAGTCGTCACGCTAAGTGGCGCGGCATCGCCGGCGAACGGCTTCTGCATGCAATCGGCGCCATATTCTTTCGCGGGGCGCACGCCCTCCCACGGCAGTGCCGGTTGCGGCGGTCGCCAGCGCAACTCGCCGAGCGGCGGTGCGGCAAAGGGGATGCCTTTGAATGTCAGCACATCGGCGTTCACGGCGCCTTCGATGACGCCGGTTTCGATACGCACCTGCGTCGGCGCGGCGGCGAGTGCGGTCACTGCGGAAAATGTCATCGCGGCAATCGCTCCTGTCAGCTTGATTATCGATTTGATGCGGGATGTCTTCGGTAAACGTTTACGTTGCAGCATCGTTCGCTCCCTCTTGTTATTGCGAAAGTGTTATCTGGAAATGGCGATGAGAAGAATTGGATTGCTGGTCGCTACAGCGCGTTCAACGTCGCATCGAAAATTTCCGGCAGATATTGGTCGGTACTTTTGGGCGGCGGTGTGCGCTGCTTGGCGACTTCGGTCCATGTCAGCAGGTTGTAGTAATAGCGAATATTTTGTACGTAACGTACCGGTTCGCGGCCGCGTGCATAGCCGTAACGCGTCTTTTCGTAATACTGACTTTTCTGTAGCAGTGGCAGCGTTTCTTTCACGTCTACCCACTTGTTCGGATCTTTGCCCATTTTTTCCGCAAGAATTCGTGCATCGTCGAGATGGCCGTAACCAACGTTGTACGCGGCGAGTGCGAACCACATCCGGTCCGACTCCTGAATGCTTGGCGGCAGGTTCTGCAAAATCGCTTTCAGATAACGTGCACCGCCGCGCAGACTTTGCAGTGGATCGATACGATTTTTGACGCCGACCTCGCGGGCTGTGGCATTGGTCAGCATCATCATGCCGCGCACGCCGGTCGGCGATGTGGCAGTGGGTTTCCATTCGGATTCGGCGTAGCTAATAGCGGCAAGTAGACGCCAATCGAAATCGAAATCCTCCGCGACTTGCTCGATCATGTCGCGGTATTTCGGCAGCGTGCGCTGGAGATTAGTGGTGAAAGTTTCGGCATCGTAGTTATCGTTGTCGGCGCTTTTCGCATAGTAGTGATCGACCAGCTGCGCGAGCTCTCCGCTCTTTCTCAGGTTCGCGAGAAAATCGTTCAACGTTTCCAGCAAGCGTTGATTGCGCGGGTCTTTCGCCAGCGCCCATGCCAGTTGCGTTTTTTCGCCGGCACTGAATGCGGCGCGCAGATCGCGATAAAACGCGCGATTCGCCGCGAATTCGTTCGAGTTCAGGATGATCGCATCGACTTCCTTGTTATCGAGTTGATCGAGTAGATCGATGGTTTCGAGATCGCTCGATTCTTCCCAGCGCAATTCGGGCAACGCGGCTTGCCGATCGTGTAGCAATTTCGCGGCATTGCTGCCGGCGAGCACGTGGATGCGCGTATTCACTAAATCGGCAAACGATTTTGGCTCGATGCCATCGCGATGTGTCAGCACCAACAGTTCGACATCGAGATAACCGAGTGTGAATTCAACGCCGTCATCGCGGCTCTGGGTGACGGCGAGACCGGCGGCGGCGATGTCGGCACGGCCCCGGCCGAGGTTTTCGTAAATGCCGTCGATGCTGGGTTGCGTTTCGATCTGCAATTTCACGCCGAGGTAATCGGCGAAACGCTTCGATAAGTCGTACTCAAAACCGGTAGGTCCGTTGCGATCTTCAAAATACGTCGTCGGGCTGTTACGAGTCAGCACACGCAGTACGCCTGCATCCTTGATCTCTTGCAGATGATCGGACGAACCGCAGCCGCTGAGTGCCACCGCGGTAGCGAGAAGCATCAGCAGCCAATGAAGACGGCGCAGGGGGGAGGCGGGCGAGCGGGGGGAACTCGATAAATTCATGGCGCGCATTGTAATGGTCAAAGTGTGATCAGCCAACCCGAGCTCGTCAGTGGCGATTCGCGGCTGATCAATCCGGCTCAATCCTTTACAATACGCGCCTTTCCGCGGTCGGCCCCGGCCGCTTTTCCCATTGCAGAGGTACTTTCCGGCATGCTGATTTTGCGCGGTGCTCCGGCTCTTTCCCCGTTTCGATTGCAAAAGCTGCATGCAAATCTGGCCGCGTTGCTGCCATCGGTGCAAACGGTATATGCCGAATATGTGCATTTTGCCGATACCGAGCGCGCGCTCGAGGACAATGAAGCCGCGCTGCTGAAGCAATTGCTGCAATACGGTCCGGCGCTGCAAACCGGCGCTGCCGAAGGCGAATTATTTTTCGTGGTGCCGCGGTTCGGCACCATTTCGCCGTGGGCGAGCAAGGCCACCGACATTGCGCACAACAGCGCGCTGCGAGTCATTCAACGGCTCGAACGCGGCATTGCGTATTACGTGAAATGTTCGCAGCCATTGACGCAACAACAGCGCACTCAGATCGGCGCGCTGCTGCACGATCGCATGGTCGAAACCGTGCTGCCGTCGTTGGAAGATGCCGCGCAATTATTTGTGCACGCGCAACCCAAGCCGCTGACCAGCGTCGATATTCTCGGTGGTGGTCGCGCGGCGTTGGTGACGGCGAACAGTGCACTCGGTCTCGCGCTCGCCGACGATGAAATCGATTATCTGGTCGAAAATTTTCAGCAGCTCAAACGCAATCCGACCGATGTCGAATTGATGATGTTTGCGCAGGCGAACTCCGAACATTGTCGCCACAAAATTTTTAACGCGACGTGGACCATCGACGGCGAGACGCAACCGCATTCGCTGTTTCAGATGATCAAGAACACGTACAACTGCAGCGGCGGCCAGAACGTCGAAAAAAATGGCGTGCTCAGCGCGTATTCGGACAACGCCGCAGTCGTCGTCGGCAGCCGCGCCGGCCGCTTCTATCCCGATCCGGAAACGTTCACGTACGGTTATCACGACGAAGACATTCATTTATTAATGAAGGTCGAGACGCACAATCATCCGACTGCAATCGCACCGTTTCCCGGTGCGGGCACCGGCGCTGGCGGTGAAATTCGCGATGAAGGCGCGGTTGGGCGCGGTTCCAAACCGAAAGTCGGGTTGAACGGTTTCACCGTTTCGAATTTGCAGATACCGAATTTCATGCAGCCGTGGGAGCAGAGCTACGGGAAGCCGAATCGCATTGTGTCGGCGCTCGATATCATGATCGAAGGTCCGATCGGCGGCGCTGCGTTCAACAACGAATATGGTCGCCCGAATATCTGCGGTTATTTTCGTACCTACGAAGATTTCGCGCCCGGCCCTAACGGCATCACCGAGCGGCGCGGTTATCACAAGCCAATCATGATTGCCGGCGGTTACGGCAATATCAAAGCCGAACACGTCGAGAAAAAACCGTTCGCCGCAGGTTGCCAGTTAATCGTACTTGGCGGACCGGCGATGTTGATTGGACTCGGCGGCGGCGCGGCATCCTCCATGGCGAGCGGCGCATCGAGCGAAGATCTGGATTTCGCGTCGGTGCAACGGCAAAACCCGGAAATCGAACGCCGCTGTCAGGAAGTCATCGACCGCTGCTGGGCGCTCGCGGATAACAATCCCATCGAATTTATTCACGACGTCGGCGCCGGCGGTTTGTCGAATGCGTTTCCCGAATTGGTGAAGGACGGCGACAAAGGCGGCCAGTTCGAGCTGCGCACGGTGCCGAACGACGAACCCGGCATGGCGCCGCTGGAGATCTGGTGCAACGAAGCGCAGGAGCGGTATGTGCTCGCGGTGCACCCGGAAAATCTGCAGCGGTTCACCGATATCTGCACACGCGAACGGTGTCCGTTCGCGGTGGTCGGTGTGGCGACCGACGAAAAACATTTGCGCGTCGGCGATGCGTTTTTTGCGAGCAATCCGGTCGATCTGCCGATGTCGGTACTGTTCGGCAAACCGCCGAAAATGCAGCGCAGTTTTTCGCGCACGCAGATTCCACATGCAACGCTGGAACTCGATGCGATCGATTTGGACGACGCGGCATTGCGCGTATTGAGATTGCCCACCGTCGCCAGCAAAAACTTTCTTATCACGATCGGCGATCGCAGCGTCACCGGCATGATTGCGCGCGATCAACTGGTCGGCCCGTGGCAGGTGCCGGTTGCCGATTGCGCGGTGACGACGGTGGCATATGACAGCTATCGCGGCGAAGCGATGTCGATGGGCGAACGCACGCCGCTCGCGCTGATCGATGCGCCGGCGTCGGGGCGTATCGCGGTTGGCGAAGCAATCACGAATATCGCGAGCGCGCGCATCGAGAAATTATCCGATGTGAAATTGTCGGCGAACTGGATGTGCGCGGCGGGCCATCCAGGCGAAGACGAAAAATTATTCGAAGCGGTAAAAGCGGTCGGCATGGAATTGTGTCCGCAGCTGGGCATCACGATTCCCGTCGGCAAGGATTCGATGTCGATGCGCACCGCGTGGAGCGAAAGCGGCGAAAACAAATCGGTGACAGCGCCGATGTCGCTGATTATTTCTGCGTTCGCACCGGTGCTCGACGTGCGCAAAACTGTGACCCCGCAATTGCGCATCGGCTCTTTGTTGCAAGGAATGGGCGATACCGATTTGATCGCCATCGATTTAGGGCTTGGAAAAAACCGCCTCGGCGGCTCATGTCTCGCGCAGGTATTCAATCAACTCGGCAATGACGCGCCGGATATCGACGAACCGAAATTGCTCGCGGGTTTTTTCGCGGCTATGCAGCAGCTGCTCGAACAAAACCGCGTGCTCGCATATCACGATCGTTCGGACGGCGGTTTATTCGCGACGCTAACTGAAATGGCGTTCGCGGGTCATTGCGGTTTCAACGTCGAACTGAGCCTGCTCGGCAGCGATGCGTTGTCGGTATTGTTCAGCGAAGAACTCGGTGCGGTGTTGCAGGTACGCCGTGCCGATCGCGATGCAGTGTTGCAGCAATTGGCGCAGCACGGTCTCGATCATTGCGCCCAGCTGCTCGGCGAAGTCCACTTGGGCACGGCGTTGCAATTCAATTGGCACGGCAAGACCGTATTGCAGGGTAATCGCGTCGAATGGCAGCGCGTATGGTCGGAAACGAGTTATCGCATTCAAGCGCTGCGCGATAATCCCGAGTGTGCTCAGCAGGAATTCGATGCGCTGCTCGACGACAGCAATCCGGGCCTCAACGTCAAACTCAGCTTCGATCAGAACGACGATATTGCCGCGCCCTTCATTGCACGCGGTGCGCGTCCACGCGTGGCGATTCTACGCGAGCAGGGCGTCAACGGTCAGATGGAAATGGCGGCGGCATTCGATCGCGCCGGTTTCACCGCGGTCGATGTGCACATGAGCGATATTCTCAGCGGTCGCGTTGCACTCGACGATTTCAAAGGGCTGGCGGCGTGCGGCGGTTTTTCGTATGGCGATGTGCTGGGTGCGGGCGAAGGCTGGGCGAAAACCATCCTGTTCAACGTGCGCGCGCGCGAACAATTCCAAGCGTTTTTCGAGCGTGGCGACACCTTCTCGCTCGGCATCTGTAATGGCTGCCAGATGATGTCGAATCTGAAGAGTCTGATTCCCGGCGCCGAATTGTGGCCGCGCTTCGTGCGCAATTTATCCGAACAATTCGAAGCGCGCGTCGCGCTGGTGCAAGTGCCGCAATCGCCGTCGATTTTGTTTAGCGGTATGGTCGGTTCGCATATGCCGGTCGCGGTTGCGCATGGTGAAGGTCGCGCCGAATTTGCGAATGCCGATCAATTGGCGCAATTGCAACAAAGCCGGCAGATCGCACTGCAATTCATCGACAACCATTGCAGCGTCACCGAGCGTTATCCGGCGAACCCGAACGGATCGCCGAACGGTATTACCGGTGTGACGACGCGCGATGGCCGAGTGACTTTATTGATGCCGCATCCGGAACGTGTATTCCGCGCGGTGGTCAATTCGTGGCATCCAGACGATTGGCAGGAAGACGGCGCGTGGTTGCGTCTGTTCAGAAATGCTCGCGCGTGGGTGGGCTGATTAACACAACAGTGAAAACGTATAATGGCCCGCTTTGTTCGGGCCGTTGATTTTTTAATCGCGAATTTTCGGAATCAACAATAACGAGCAACGCACCGGTTAGTCGATTCAGTGCATTCTTTTTGGAATCCGTATGAATAAATACCCGTTATGGAAATATCTGCTGATTGTTTTCATTTTGACGATCGGCACGTTTTACGCGGCACCGAATTTATTTGCGCCCGATCCGGCGATTCAGATTTCCGGCGAAAGCAGTGCGACGCTGGTACAGCAAGCGACGCTCGATACCGCAACCAAAGCAATCGGCGATGCCGGTATCGAATTCTTCGGCGCGACTGTTGGCGACGATGGTAAGAGCGGGTTGATCCGTTTGCGCGACGGCGAGCAACAGTTGCGGGCTCAGGCGCTAATACAGCGCGCGCTCGGCGACAATTATGTCGTTGCGCAAAATCTCGCGAGCACGACGCCCGCGTGGATGCGTGCCGTCGGCGGCAAGCCGATGAAGCTGGGTCTCGATCTCAGCGGCGGTGTGCATTTTCTGTTGCAGGTCGATACGCCATCGGCCACCAAAAAATGGCTCGAATTGTCACTTGCCGGCCTGAAGCATAAATTGCGCGAAGAGAAAATCCGCGGATTGCTCGATGCTGACGCAGACACATTGGAAGGTTCGTTCAAGGACGAGGCTCTGGCGCAGCGCGCGATCGACATCGCGCGTAAGGAATACCCCGAGTTGCAGGCGAAAACCGAAACGGGTGCCGAGGGGGTCGTGGTGCGCTGGACGGTGACGGCACAGAAAATCAAAGACATCGAAAATTATGCGGTCGAGCAAAATCTCAACACATTGCGTAATCGCGTTAACGAGCTCGGCGTTGCAGAGCCGCTGGTACAGCGTCAGGGTCGCAATCGCATCGTGGTTGAATTGCCGGGAATTCAGGACACCGCAGAAGCGAAACGTATTCTTGGTAAAACCGCGAATTTGGAATTCCGTCTGGAAGTGGGCGCGGATAGTGGTGCACGCGAACAGTTCGAATTTCGCGATGCGCAATTCGGGCCGAAAACCGCGCAGCTCGAACGCGATGTCGTAATAACCGGCGAACGCGTGGCCGATGCGAAATCGGGTTTCGATCCGCAGACGAATGAATCCGAAGTCAACATTGTGCTCGATAACGAGGGCGGCAGTTTGATGACGCAGGCGACGCGTCACAACGTCGGGCGTCGCCTCGGTGTGTTGTTCATCGAGCGTAAAACCCGCACGCATTACGAGACCGATGCGAGCGGTAAAGAAGTCGCGGTTGCGGTGCCTTATGACGAGAAAAAGATCATTAGCCTGGCGACGATTCGCGATGCGCTCGGCAATCGCTTTCGTATCACCGGCTTGAGTTCGTCGGCTGAAGCATCGGAACTTGCGTTGCTGCTCCGTGCCGGCGCGTTGGCAGCACCGATGGATTTTGTCGAAGAACGTACCGTTGGCCCATCGCTCGGCGCGGAAAATATCGCTCAGGGTAAAAACGCCGTGTATATCGGCTTGCTGTTCGTCACCGCGATCATGGTCGTTCTGTACAAGGTGTTCGGACTGTACGCAGTGGTGGCGTTGACCTTCAATATTCTGCTGCTGGTGGGTTGTATGTCGATCCTGTCGGCAACGCTGACCATGCCGGGTATCGCGGGTATCGTGCTGTCAATGGCGATGGCAGTCGATGCGAACGTGCTGATTTACGGCAGGATCAAGGAGGAAATGCGTAATGGCATGACACCGCAGGCAGCGATTCATGCCGGCTATGATCGTGCCTCGCTGACCATTCTCGATGCCAACCTGACCGGTGTGCTGATTTCGGTGATTCTGTATGCGATCGGTACAGGCCCGATAAAAGGTTTCGCGATCACTACCGCCATCGGTCTGATCATTTCCCAATTCACCGCCATTATGGTGACCCGCGCGCTGATCAATCTCATTTACGGTGGGCGCCGTCTTGAGAAGCTGTGGATCTGAGGAGCGCAAATAAATGACCCAACGTAAAGTGATCGATTTTCTGGGCCTGCGCGTTTACGCCGCAGTATTTTCCGTCGTGCTGACGATTGTCGCGATCGCGGTGATTGCGATCAAAGGCCTTAATTTTGGCCTCGATTTCACCGGCGGTACTCTGGTCGAGCTGTCTTACAGCGAAGCGGCATCGTTAACGGAAATTCGCAACCGTCTGGAGAAAGGCGGTTTCGAGCGCGCGACCGTGGTGCATTTCGGCAGCGAGAATGAGGTGATGATTCGGCTGCCGAAAACCGAGGACGCCAAGATCGGCAATCGTGTTGTTGAACTGCTGCAACAAGATGCGACCAGCGAGGTTCAATTGCGACGTGTCGAATTCGTCGGGCCGCAAGTCGGCGAGGAGTTGCGCGAGCAGGGTGGGCTGGCAATGATTCTGGCATTGCTGGCGATCATGGCTTATATCGCGGTTCGCTTCGAATATAAGTTTGCAGTCGGCGCGCTGTTGTCGCTGTTTCACGACGTCATTATCGCGGTCGGCGCATTCGCGCTGTTTCAGTGGGACTTTGATCTCAACACATTGGCCGCCGTGCTCGCGATCATCGGTTATTCGATCAACGACACGATCGTTGTGTTCGATCGCATTCGCGAAAACTTCCGCAAATTGCGCAAGACCGATGTACTTGAACTGATGAATATTTCGACCACCGAAACGCTCGACCGCACGTTGGCGACTTCGGGCATCACGCTGGCAGTGCTATTCACACTGCTGTTTTTTGGTGGCGACGTGATGCGCGGGTTTTCACTGGCGTTGATTATCGGCACCGTGATTGGCACGTTCTCGTCGATTTACGTCGCCTCCGCAATCGCTTACTGGCTTGGCGTATCGCGCGAGGATTTGCTGCCAAATGCGGTGGTAAAAGAAGGCGTCGACGACGGCCGGCCCTGATTGACGAAGCAAAAAAAACCGCTGTCCAACAGCGGTTTTTTTGGTCGATACGTTTACTTCAAATGCCCGAGATGAGGCTGCACGGTTTGCAGTAGCGCTTTGAAACATTTCGGGCTGCCGCACACGATGTTGCCGTTTTCCATGTAGTTGTTGCCGCCGTTGAAATCGCTGATCAGGCCGCCGGCCTCGCGAATCAATAGTGCGCCCGCAGCGATATCCCACGGCGCCAGCGCCATTTCCCAAAAACCATCGAGACGTCCCGCCGCAATGTAAGCGAGATCGAGTGCCGCTGCGCCGCCGCGACGCAAGCCGGCAGTTTTTTCCGCGATCGATTGCAGGCTCTGCACGTACTCGGGAATTTGCGCTTCACAGCGCGATTTGAATGGAATGCCGGTGCCGATCAGCGCGCCTTCGAGCCCTTTGCGCTCGCTGACCCGAATGCGGCGGCCATTCAATTGCGCACCGCGACCGCGACTGGCGGTGAATTCTTCGCGACGAATCGGATCGAGCACGACCGCATGTTCGAGCTGGCCGCGATATTCGCACGCAATCGACACCGCGAAATGCGGAATGCCGTGAATGAAGTTGGTGGTGCCGTCGAGCGGGTCGATGATCCAGCGATATTCGGCATCGCTGGCGCCACTGCTGCCAGTTTCTTCGCCGAGGAATGCGTGATCCGGGTAGGTTTTTCTCAGCAACGAAATAATTTCGCGCTCGGATGCTCGATCGACCTCGGTAACGAAATCGTTTGCGGCTTTTTCATCAATGCGGACTTTGTCGATTTGATCGGTGGCGCGCGCAATGAGTTCGCCGGCCTGACGGGCAGCTTTGAGAGCGATGGTGAGCATCGGTTGCATGAGGGAAACTACCTGATCAATGAATGAGTGCGAGGGGCCGCCGAAACGGGCGCGCGAGTATATCACGCTCGCTACGCCGGTTCGCTCAATCCAATCGCGCCAGCAAGAGCGCGGCGATTGAGCCTGCTAGAATGCGCGCCCGCAATAAAGGTGGCGCTATCCGTGAATCCGCTCGATAACCTCCGCATAGTTCTCGTCAATACAACGCATCCCGGCAATATCGGTGCGGTCGCGCGTGCGATGAAAAACATGGGGCTCGCCGAGCTGTATCTGGTGGCGCCAAAACAATATCCGTGCGACGAAGCCATGTTTCGCGCCGCTAATGCCGTCGATGTACTCGCGCGCGCAGTGGTGGTGGACACGCTGGATCAGGCCATCGCGGAATGCTCGCTGGTCATTGGCAGCAGTGCGCGCGAGCGCGCGATTCCCTGGCCGCTGCTCGACGCGCGCGAAGCGTGCGCGCAAGCGTACCGCGAGGCTCAAACACAGAAAGTGGCGCTGGTGTTTGGGCGCGAGGATCGCGGCCTGACCAATGAAGAGCTGCAGAAGTGTCAGCTGCACATTCATATTCCAAGCAATCCCGAATACAGCTCGCTGAATGTTGCGATGGCCGTGCAGGTGATCGCATACGAATTGCGAATGGCACATCTGACGAATGATCGTAGCGCCACGACTCATGGGCGCGGCGCGGATGCGATGGCCGATTGGGATTTGCCGTACGCCACCGGCGATGACGTCGAGCGCTTTTTTACGCATCTCGAACAGACGCTGGCAGAGATGGGCTTCCTGAAAGCCGAGGCGCCGAAGCAGACATCGGCCCGCTTGCGACGCCTGTTTCAGCGCACGCGGTTGGATACGATGGAGGTCAGCATTCTCCGCGGAATCCTCACTTCTGCGCAGTATTGGGTGCGCAAAGCGCGGGGTAAGGAATAGTTGACCTTCTTAGTCGGCTTTAAGCATACTGCGCCGATTCCAGCGATCATCGGAGTGAGCCGATTATGCGTTTAACCACCAAGGGTCGATATGCGGTGACGGCAATGCTGGATCTCGCGCTGAATGCTGGCAGTTCGCCGGTAAGCCTCGCCGACATTTCTCGCCGTCAGGCTATTTCGTTGTCCTACCTCGAACAGCTATTCGCTAGGCTGCGCCGCAATTCGTTAGTTACCAGCGTGCGTGGGCCGGGTGGCGGTTATCGATTGAGCCGCATCAGTGCTCAGATATATGTGGCTGAAATTATCGATGCGGTTAACGAAAACATCGATGCCACCGACTGCGGTGGCAATGCCAATTGCCAGGATGGTGAAACCTGCCTCACGCACTATTTGTGGTGCGATCTCAGCGAGCAGATTCATCGGTTTCTGGGCAGCATCAGTCTGGCCGATCTGGTGGCGCGCAATGAAGTTCAAGCAGTATCGGTGCGGCAGCAGCAGCGCGTTCGCGGTATGAGCGAAGAAGCAATTCCCTGCGAATCCGTCGATTAAATAAAGCTGTGCTATTTCTTTCCCACCGCGTCATGAAGTTCTGTGCGATAAAGCCTTAAAGCGATGAAGCTTCCTATTTATCTTGATTACGCCGCTACGACGCCGGTCGATCCGCGCGTCGCGGAGGCGATGTGCCAATGCCTGACGCGCGACGGCAACTTCGGTAATCCGGCATCGCGTTCCCACATTTATGGCTGGCGTGCCGAAGAGGCCGTCGAAAATGCGCGCCGACAAGTCGCTGACTTAATCGGCGCCGATCCCCGCGAAATCGTCTGGACCTCAGGCGCCACCGAATCGAACAATCTGGCGTTGAAAGGCGCCGCTCATGCAGTTCGCGCCGACAGTGGCAAGCACCATCTGATTACGTCGCGCATCGAGCACAAAGCTGTGCTCGATGTTTGTGCGCAATTGCAGCGCGAAGGATTCGAGGTGACTTACCTCGATCCCGGCAGCGACGGCATCATCGACCCCGAGCAGGTAAATGAAGCGCTGCGCGCCGATACGGCGCTCGTCTCGATCATGCATGCGAATAACGAAGTCGGCACGATCAATGATGTCGCAGCTATCGGTCGTCTATGCCGAGATAAGGGTGTGCTTTTTCATGTGGACGGCGCGCAAAGTATCGGCAAGATTCCTGTCGATATACGTGAGATGCCGATCGATCTGTTATCGATTTCGGCGCACAAGGTGTATGGGCCCAAAGGTATCGGCGCGCTCTACGTTCGCCGTCGGCCTCCGGTAACGATAGAGGCGCAGATGCATGGTGGCGGTCACGAGCGCGGCATGCGGTCGGGCACGTTGGCGACACATCAGATCGTCGGTCTAGGTGCTGCATGCGCGATCGCCGATGCAGAGATGGCGACAGAAGCGGCCCGTATCTTCTCGCTGCGGAATAAATTTTTAGACGCGATCGAAGCGCTCGGCGATATCCGGTTGAACGGCGATCGCGAGCGCCGCCTCCCCGGCATCGTCAATCTGAGTTTCGAAGGCGTCGATGGCGAAGCATTGCTGCTGGCGTTGAAGGATGTAGCGATTTCGACCGGCTCCGCCTGCACTTCCGCCAGTCTGGAACCGTCCTATGTCTTGCGAGGCATGGGTATATCGGATGCGATGGCGCATTCGGCGCTGCGTTTTTCGTTAGGTAGATTCACCGAGGAACCGGATATCGATAGTGCGATCGAAGCCATTACTCGCGCGGTGTCAGGGCTGCGAAATTGATCAAATTTCCAAGATGTTGCATCTCCTCACGTTTGTCATGTTCGCGTACTAATTTGTTTTCAACCTGCGTATAATTCACGCCTTTCGTTCCTCACCCAATTTCTAGCTTTTGTTGATAAGTCGCTAAGTCATTATTTTTAGGAGAGTTTCATGGCAGTTGAACGCACGCTTTCGATTATCAAACCGGATGCAGTTGCAAAAAACGTGATCGGCGCGATCTATAGCCGATTTGAACAAGCCGGTCTGTGTGTCGTCGCGGCGAAGATGCTGCGTCTGAGCCGCGAGCAGGCCGAAGGCTTTTATGCCGAGCACAAAGGCCGTCCGTTTTTTCCGGCGTTGATCGATTTCATGACCTCGGGTCCAGTGACGGTTCAGGTACTCGAAGGTGAAAACGCCGTTCTGAAAAATCGCGAATTGATGGGCGCTACCAACCCGCAAAACGCCGAGCCGGGTACCATCCGTGCCGATTTCGCTGAATCCATCGATGCCAATGCAGTGCATGGCTCGGATTCTCCTGCTTCTGCCGCGCGCGAAATTGCGTATTTCTTCGCCACCAGCGAGCTGTGCGAGCGCAGCTGAGCAACGATGAACGAGCTGCCAGCTGCGGCGTCGGGAAAGGTCAATTTACTCGGGCTTTCCCGCGCGAAAATGGAACAGTTTCTCGTCGAGATCGGCGAGAAACCGTTTCGGGCGCAGCAAATTCTCAAATGGATTCACCACGCCGGCATCATCGATTTCGATGCGATGACCAATATCGGCAAACCACTGCGCGCAAAACTTCAGCAGCTTGCCGAAATCCGCCCTCCTGAAATTGTCAGCCAAAAAGATTCCGCCGACGGCACCCGTAAATGGGCGATTCGTGTCGAAGGCGGCAATCTGATCGAAACGGTGCTAATTCCCGTCGAAGGGCAGCGCGGCACATTGTGCGTTTCTTCTCAGGTGGGTTGCAGTCTCGATTGCAGCTTCTGCTCGACCGGTAAGCAGGGCTTTCAGCGCGATCTCACGGCGGCGGAAATCATCGGCCAGGTATGGCTGGCGATTAACTCTTACGATGGGTTTGCGGCTAAAGAACGCGTTGTTACGAACGTCGTCATGATGGGCATGGGCGAACCGTTGTTGAATTTCGATAACGTCGTCGATGCCATGAGCTTAATGATGGACGATCTCGGCTACGGCAT
The DNA here is from genome assembly GCA_946480345.1 of uncultured Spongiibacteraceae bacterium. Next base: position 9,141 of record CAMLJR010000024.1, on the reverse strand, counting down.
TTCAAAGCGCCGGGTGACGCTAAGTACCTCAGGCGTTGTGCCGGCTATCGACAAACTTGGCGAAGTCAGCGATGTTTCTCTCGCGGTATCGCTGCATGCGCCGAACGATCGTCTGCGCGACGAATTGGTGCCGATCAATCGCCGTTATCCGATCGCGGAATTGCTAGCAGCATGCCAGCGTTATCTCGACCGGCAGACCGATACGCATCGCGTCATTACGATCGAATATACGTTGATCGCCGGTATCAACGACAGCCTTGAACAGGCGCACGAACTCGCCGCGCTGTTGCGACAACTGCCGTGCAAAATCAATTTGATTCCATTCAATCCATTTCCAAATTCGGATTACCAGCGTCCCAGTAAAAGCGCGATTACAAAATTTTGGGAGACGCTGACGAAGGCGGGTTATGTGGTGACTGTGCGTACCACGCGGGGTGACGATATCGACGCAGCCTGCGGTCAGTTGGTCGGCCAAGTGACCGACCGCACGCGCCGCAGCGAACGACATCGTGAGCGTATTGCCACCGAGCTAGATTCCATACGCATCCTATAATGATTCGGCCGCGCACAATGAACGAAGGTAATTCGATGCCGAAGTGGATGACAACAATCGCAATCGCGCTCTGCAGCTTATGGCTGTCAGCGTGCGTAACCACCGAGAGCGGTGGCTTCGGCGACAAGAAAGATCCGAAGAAAGCACTCGAGTATTCGGTGCAGGTAGCGCGTAACTATATTCAGGAGCGCAACTGGGAAGCCGCAAAGCGGCATCTGAAGACGGCACTCGATATCGATGACAACGACGCCAGTGTGCACGAGGCGCTGGCGCAAGTGTTTTGGAATACCGGCGAGTTCGAGCAGGCCGATTTGCATTTTCGGCGGGCGATATCAATCGATCCGAAAGATTCGCGGGTTCGCAATAATTTTGCCGCGTTTCTGTATCAGCAAAAGCGCTACGACGAAGCGGAATCGCAGCTGGAGAAGGTAGCCGAAGACTTGTTGTATTCGCGGCGCGCGGACGCATTCGTCAATCTGGGGCGCGTTCGTATCAAGCTCAAGAAGTACGACGCGGCCAGAGATGTGCTCGAACGCGCACGATTAATGGATGCCAATAATGTCGTGGCGCTACTGGAACTTGCTGAAGCGACTTATCAGCTCGGCGATTATCCGAAAGCGCAGCGTTACTACGAGCAGTATCGAAAACAAGTTAAGAGTCAGTCATCCGCATCGCTCTGGCTCGGAATTCGACTTGCCGATAAATTCGGCGATCATAATTCCCGGGCGAGCTATGCTTTGGCGCTGAAAAATCTGTATCCGCAATCTGAAGAATATCTCGCATATAAGAGTGCATATAGCGATGTTGGAGCCAAGCGGTAACGCCAGCATGGACGATACGGCGCACAACGAATCGAATACCCCGGGAAGCCTGCTGCGGCAGGGGCGCGAGTGCGCCGGGTTTACACGTGAAACGGTGGCGGAGCAGTTGAATCTGCTGCCGTCGTTAGTCACGGCGCTGGAGGAGGATCGATACGATCAGTTCCCCGGCGAGATTTTCGCGAAAGGGCATCTGCGTGCTTATGCCCGTCTGCTTAAGCTGAATCCCGACGATGTGCTGCGTGTTTATCGTGGCTCGTCGCAACCCGCAGCGCCATCCATATTGCTCGGCAAGCGCGATACGAACTGGCGGCCGGTCAGTTTGAATCGGCGCGCGAGCTATTGGCGGCGGTATTCCGGCATCGCTGCCACCGTATTGGTATTAGCGGCGCTCTGGGGCTGGCAGCAGCATCGCGATCAGGGGCAGATGTTGTCGCTGACGGCGCAGACATCGAGTGAGTTAGGCGGAATCGATTCGGCGTTGAACAGCGACACAGAAAGTGCGCTGTTCGACAGCGTCCAACTGCTGCCAACGCCGCCAGCACCTGCGCCGGCGGCGAATACCGTCCAACCAAATGCCGATGCCGTTGCGAGCGATGCAACACCAAGCGCGGTTGTGGCGGATATCGATAAGCTCAGTCTGCGGTTTTCTGCCGATTGCTGGGTCGAGATCAAGGATCGCGACAATAAGCTGCTACTCGCAACGTTAAAGCACGCGGACGAGGAATTGCAGCTTGAAGGTCGCGGTCCATTCAAGGTGCTGCTCGGTTATGCGCCGGGTGTGGCGATGGCCTATAACGGCACGCCCGTCAAAGTCGATGTGCCCGAGGGCGCGCGCTCCACTCGTCTGATTGTCGGCAGTAGTTGATCGACATCATTACGTTGCAGGAATTGGTTGAATGAAATTCGAATCGCCCATTCGTCGCCGCTTATCTCGGCAGATTTGGGTCGGCAAGGTGCCGGTAGGCGGCGACGCGCCGATCGCCGTGCAGACCATGACTAACACTGAAACCTGCGATGTTGCCGCCACCGTTGCGCAGATAAAGCGCGCGACCGACGCCGGTGCCGACATTGTTAGGATTTCGATTCCGACAATGGAAGCCGCCGAAGCTTTCAAGCTGATTCGCCAGCAGGTCGATACCGCGCTCGTTGCCGACATTCATTTCGATTACAAAATTGCGCTGAAGGTTGCCGAATATGGCGTCGATTGCTTGCGCATCAACCCGGGCAATATCGGTCGCGAAGATCGCGTGCGCGCCGTGGTCGATTGCGCGCGCGACAAGAACATTCCGATCCGTATCGGCGTTAATGCCGGTTCATTGGAAAAGGATCTGCAAAAAAAATACGGCGAACCGACACCCGATGCACTCGTCGAATCCGCGATGCGGCATGTGGAAATTCTCGACCGGCTGAACTTCCCCGACTTTAAATTGAGCGTTAAAGCCTCCGATGTATTCATGGCAGTGGCGGCGTACCGCAAGATCGCTACGCTGATCGATCAGCCGCTGCACCTCGGCATTACCGAAGCGGGCGGGCTGCGTGGCGGTACCGTCAAATCCGCTGTGGGTCTCGGCTTGCTATTGATGGATGGCATCGGCGACACGATTCGTATTTCGTTGGCGGCCGATGTTGTCGAGGAAGTGAAGGTCGGCTACGAGATTCTGAAGAGCCTCAAATTGCGTACGCGGGGTATCAACTTCATCGCGTGTCCGAGTTGCTCGCGGCAGAATTTCGATGTCATTTCCACAATGAATGCGTTGGAGAGCCGGCTCGAAGACCTGAATGTTCCGCTCGATGTCGCCGTAATCGGCTGTATCGTCAACGGACCCGGTGAGGCGAAGGAAGCGGATATCGGTCTTACCGGCGGTTCGCCGAACAATCTCGTGTACGTGGATGGCAATCCCGACCATAAAGTCGTCAACGAAGAGTTGATCGACCATCTCGAAAAGCTGATCAGAGAGAAGGCCGCGGCCAAGCAGCAGGCGGAAAAAGATCTTATTGCTCAAGGCTGAGCGCGCGTTTCGCTTATAATGCCGGCCATGCCGCGCTCGCGCGGCAACGCGCCGCCGCTTTATCCCAATTCAATTTGAGTTTTCGATGAGCAAGATCCAATCGATCCGGGGGATGAATGACATCCTTCCCGAGCAGACGCCGCTTTGGCAATACATCGAGCGCACCGCAGCGCAATTGCTGGCGGCTTACGGCTATCAGGAAATTCGCTTTCCCATTCTCGAACAAACTGAGTTATTCCAGCGTTCGATCGGCGAAGTGACCGACATCGTCGAAAAAGAAATGTATACCTTCGAAGATCGCAACGGCGACAGCTTGACGCTCCGCCCCGAGGGTACCGCTGGTTGTGTGCGCGCCTGCGAGCAAAATGGTTTGTTGTTCAACCAAACGCAGCGCCTGTGGTACACCGGCCCGATGTTTCGGCACGAGCGTCCACAGAAAGGCCGCTTGCGCCAGTTTCATCAGATCGGCGTTGAAGCGTTCGGAATGAGCGGTCCCGATATCGATGCGGAGCTTATTTTTCTAACGGCGCGGCTGTGGCGCGCGCTCGGCGTGAGCGATAACGTCACGCTCGAGTTAAACAGCATCGGTTCTGCCGCGGCGCGGAATGAATTCAAAACGGCGTTAGTCGCCTATCTACAACAGTTCGTAACGCAGCTCGACGAAGACAGCCAGCGTCGTCTGCATACCAATCCATTGCGCATTCTCGACAGCAAGGACGAAAACACTCGCAAGATTTTGGTGGGTGCGCCGTCGTTTCACGATTATCTCGATGCCGAATCGCTTGAGCACTTCGCTCAATTACGTGCGTTGCTCGATGCCGGTGGCGTCCGCTACACGATTAATCCGGCGCTGGTGCGCGGGCTCGATTATTACGGCAAGACCGTGTTCGAATGGACCACCGATAAGCTCGGGGCGCAGGCGACAGTATGTGCCGGTGGGCGCTACGATGGCTTGGTTGAGCAGCTTGGCGGCAAATCGACGCCGGCATTTGGCTTTGGTATTGGCCTTGAACGTATTTGTCTGTTGCTCGAAGCGTGCGGTAGAAACGCAGCGGATATTAATCTGCTGCCCCAGGTCTATATCGTCGCTGCCGGCGAGCGTGCGGCGAGTCAGGGTGTTGTGCTGGCAGAGCAATTGCGCGATCGATTACCGCAGTTGCGCGTGATAGCGAACTGCGGCGGTGGCAGTTTTAAAAGTCAGTTTAAAAAAGCCGATAAATCCGGCGCGGTGCTCGCGTTGATTATCGGTGATCAGGAAATCGATAACGACGTTGTTAATGTGAAGTGGTTGCGCGATGAACAACGCGAACAGCAAACGCTACCACGCACCGAAATAGTCAACGCGATTGTCGAAGCATTGCAGTTGCCGCTTTCCAATTAACGGTCTCGCACTCAATCGACCCGACAATAAATAACGAGGTGTCATGGTGGAAGTTTACAAAACCGAAGAAGAGCAATTCGAAGCGTTAAAACGTTGGTTTCGCGAAAATGGCCGCCAACTTTTGCTCGGCGTATTAACCGCTGCGGTAGCGGCATTCGGTATTTATAGCTGGCAGCAACGTCAAATACATCAGCGCGAAGCGGCCTCTGTGATGTACGAGAATTTATTGCAGAGCGTGCGTCAATTGGAAACGCAGAGCGATAGCGAAAAAATCGCGACTGCCCGCCATCACGCGGATACGTTGAAAAAAGATTTCGAAAATTCAAGTTATGCGCAGTTTGCTGCGCTGTTCAACGCGAGGATCGCGGTTCAACAGAACGATTTACCCCGTGCCGAAACTGAGTTGCGCTGGGTGCTTGAACACAAACCTTCCCCCGAAATTAAAGCGATAACGCAGTTGCGACTCGCCCGTGTTTTGCACGCCAAAGGCGAAGGTGATGCGGCGTTGGTTTTGTTGGATGAGAAAAACGCGGGCAGTTACGCAGCGGCATTCATGCAGGTACGCGGCGATATCGAATTGGCGCGCGGTGATGCCGATGCCGCCAAGACTGCGTATCAAAAAGCACGTGATCTCGATCGCGCGATGACGACCCCGGTCAACGATCCGTTGCTTGAGATGAAATTGCGCGATCTCCAGCCCGAAGAAAAAGCTGTGGAACAGGGAGCATGAGCATGAAGGCTACGCGTTCGCTCGATGTAATCCGTTGGAATCCTGTTTTACGTACGGCCATCGCCACGCTCTGTCTGACGACATTGTTCGCGTGCTCGACGCAGGAAGAAAAAGAGCAGGGCCCGGCGCCTTTGCCTGAATTCAAAGCCGAGCGTGATTTCGACAAGATGTGGAGTCATGGCATCGGCAATGGTCAGGGCGAGTTGTACAACCGCCTGACCCCCGCAGTGCATGGCAGCAAAATCATCGCCGCCGCTGCGAATGGTGATGTCGAAGCTTACGATCGTCTGACGGGACGTTCGCTGTGGGACGCGGACATCGATCGCCCGATCAGCGGTGGTGTTGGCATCGGCTGCGGACTCGCGTTCGTCGCATCCGAAGATGGCGGCGTATGGGCATTGAGTGAGGAAACCGGCAAAACGCAGTGGCATATTCAGCTCAACGCACAGGTACTGGCGCCGCCGGTTTGTGAAAACGATGTAGTGGCCGTGCTGACGTTTAGCGGCGATCTGTTCGGGCTGAGTGCTGCGAACGGCGAAAAAAAATGGAGTTATAACGGCACCGCACCGGTGTTAAGTCTGCGCGCAAGTGCAGCGCCTTTGCTGCATAACGGCGCGGTGATCGCGGGTCTCGGCACCGGCAAAGTTATCGCATTGCAATTGGAGAATGGCACTCAGCTGTGGGAAGCCCGTGTGGGTGTCAGCCAGGGCAGCTCCGAAATCGAGCGGCAAATCGATGTGGGTGGCGACATGCTGATCGATGACGACACGCTTTACGTCGCATCCTTTCAAGGTCGATTGGCCGCAATTGATCTGCGTAGCGGCCGTCGTACCTGGGATGCTGCTGCGTCCAGTTACGTAGGGCTCAGCGAAGGTTATGGCAACGTGTATCTCACCGGCGCAGCCGGCAGCGTTACCGCTTTCAGCAAGAACAATCAGGGCGTGCGCTGGGAACAAACGGCGCTGGCGCGCAGGCAATTAAGCGGTTCTGCAGTGCTCGATAATTATGTTGTTGTCGGCGATATCGAAGGCTATTTGCATTTGCTTTCGCAAATCGACGGTCATTTTGCCGCGCGTATGCGTGTCGACAGCGATGGCATTCGCGTTGCGCCGATCGTCGTCGACGACGTCATGTATGTATATGGCAACAGCGGCACTCTCGCCGCCTATCAATTGGAGAAATAGCCGGCGATGCGTTGTGTGTTTGTTCGCACGATGCAGTCTGAGGCTCAAGCAAAATGATTCCTGTATTCGCGCTCGTCGGTCGGCCCAATGTGGGTAAGTCGACATTATTTAATCGACTGACAAAAACGCAGGACGCCCTCGTGGCGAACTTTCCCGGCCTCACGCGCGATCGTCAGTACGGCGAGGCCAAATTCGGCGCTCGCCATTTCATCGTTATCGACACTGCCGGTCTGACCGGTCAGGAAGAGGGCATCGATTCGGCCGTTGCGCATCAGTCGCAGCAAGCAGTGGACGAAGCCGATGCCGTAGTGTTTATGCTCGACGCCCGCGAAGGGTTGAATGCGCTCGATGAGCAATTGGCGCAACGGTTGCGCGCGAAAAACAAACCGATATTTTTTGTCGCGAATAAAATCGATGGCATCAATGAGGATGTCGCACTCGCCGAAATCTCGCGTCTTGGTGCGAGCAAGATTTATCCCACGACAGCAACGCACGGTCGTGGTTTGCGGCCATTGCTCGATGACATGCTCAACTTGTTTCCCGAGCCGGAGCAAGCCGCGTCCGCCGAAACCGATGTCGATCCAGGTATCAAGATTGCGATTGTCGGGCGCCCCAATGTAGGCAAATCGACATTGGTGAATCGCCTGCTCGGCGAAGATCGCGTCGTCGTTTACGATCAGCCCGGCACCACGCGCGACAGCGTTTATATCCGTTACGAGCGCAACGAAGAAATTTTTACGCTAATCGATACGGCCGGTATTCGTCGGCGCAAAAATGTTTCGGAAGTTGTCGAAAAGTTTTCGATCGTAAAAACGCTCAAGGCAGTCGACGATGCGAATGTCGTCATTCTCGTACTCGATGCCAGCGAAGGCGTTGTTGATCAGGATTTGCATCTGCTTGGTCACGTCATCGATGCCGGCCGCGCGCTGGTAGTTGCGATCAATAAATGGGACGGTCTTGAAGATCAGCATAAGCAGTATGTAAAAAATGAATTAGAGCGCCGTCTGCAATTTATCGACTACGCGCAAATTCATTTTATTTCTGCATTACATGGCACTGGCGTTGGTCATCTTTACGATTCAGTGCGAATTGCTTATCGCGCCGCCACACAGAAATTGCAAACGCACAATCTCAGCCAGATTCTCGAGCGGGCTGTATTCGAGCATGCGCCGCCGCTGGTAAACGGGCGTCGCATCAAATTGCGCTATGCCCATGCGGGCGGCAGCAATCCGCCATTGATCGTGATTCATGGCAACCAGACCGATGATGTGCCGCGTGCGTATCGTCGCTATCTCGAAAAAGTATTCCGGCGCGAACTGAAGTTGATTGGTACGCCGGTACGTATCGAGTTTCGCACCAGCGAGAATCCATTTGCCGGTAAGCGAAATGTGCTGACTGAAAAGCAAACCGAACGTCGCCGTCGCATGATTCAGCACGTGAAAAAGTCGAACAAGAAAAAATCCTGATCTCGCAAATTTACAGGCGAGGATTTTTATGTCGACAGCAGTTAAACCTGATCTCGATTCCCCCGAGCATATTCGTCGTTTTGTGCAGGCGTTTTACGCGCAACTGCTGAACGATGAACGGCTCGCGCCGATTTTTCTCGATGTCGCACAGATAGATTTGCAGAAGCACTTGCCGCTGATCTGCAGTTATTGGGAAAAATTATTGCTGGGCGGCACCGACTATCGACGGCATACGATGAATATTCACCGCGCCATTCATTCCAAACAGCCATTGCGCAAAGCGGATTTCGAACGTTGGCTACAGTATTTTCGCGAAACGGTCGATAACAATTTTGCCGGTCCGCATGCGGAGCGTGCGAAGCAGGTGGCAGAGCATGTGGCGATAAGCATGCATCGAGCACTGCAGTTCACCCAATCGAACAACGTCGATCGCTGATCACGGGCAGGCTGTGCTAATTCATACAGCAATTAGCACCATCTCTAGAGATGGTGCGACTGCGCGGATGAAATAGGGTTATTGCATAACGAAGTGCGGTTGTTGAATCCGGTTGAACTGTTCACGTTGCGGTTTGCGTACCGGATGAACGTGACGAGCAACCAGCTTACCCTCGAATACATGGCATTCGAACTCGACGACATCGCCGACGCTGATCTTGTCCATGCCGCGCAAGCTTTTCGCGTTGACGTAAATGTCGGGACCAGTACCGTTCTCAAGAAAGCCATAGCCCTTTGACGGGTTAAACCATTTCACTGTTGTACGCATAATGTGTCTGCAGCTTATGTTGTGGTAAGGAAGCGTATTTAACGTTGGTTAAAATTCTTCAACGCGCAAATAAATTTCCGGTGTCTCTTTACGCGTTCTAAGTCTTTTCGATGCGCGAATTTAAATCGTTATTGATGTTGTGCAGCGAGTGCATTGCATCGAAGAATAGCGAGATCAAATAAGTCTGTAAAAGATTTTCCAAAAATTAATTTTATTCCGCAAGTGGAAAACCAA
>CAMLJR010000023.1 GCA_946480345.1 uncultured Spongiibacteraceae bacterium | reverse complement strand
CGATATCGCTCGCCAATTCATTTGTTCAAACAGATACGCAACCCATAAAAGGGGTTGAATTTATTTCGGTAAATATTGCAGAGGTCGAGAGGAAATTGCAGGCTCTTTCTTTTTTTGGGGCGGCGATTAACGCGAGAAGTGGCGGAGGCGGTGAGATTCGAACTCACGGAAGAGTTGCCCCTTCGGCAGTTTTCAAGACTGCTGCATTCAACCGCTCTGCCACGCCTCCGTAACAAGCGAGGCGCGCATTGTGCCAGCGACGCCTTTTATCCGCAACGTTTGTCCGTACCCCGCTCGTATTTATCGCCCGCGAACTGGCACACAAAATTGAAGTACCGCCCACCTGCTTCGTGTTATGCGGAACGAATGGTGCTTGAAAAATCGGTTGTTGCACCGTGAATTCAAAGCACCTGCCCTATAAATACGAAACGAAGGATTTCCGATGGATCGTTACCGCACTGATATCGATGGCTTACGTGCCTTCGCTGTTATTCCTGTCGTTCTCTTTCATGCCGGTTACTCGGTGCTATCGGGCGGTTACGTCGGGGTCGACATATTTTTTGTTATCTCCGGCTTTTTGATCACATCGATCATCTTGCGCGAAATCCACCGCGATCAGTTTTCCTTGGTGCAGTTTTATGAGCGCCGAATTCGACGCATCTATCCTGCTGCACTGGCGGTTGCGATCGCGACGCTGATCGTAGCCGCGCTAGTTATTCCCGACGGCCAATTCAAGAAAATGGGTTGGGCGTTGATCTTTATGAATCTGTATTCCACAAATATTCTGTTTTTCAAACAGTCGGGATATTTCAATGCAGATTCCGCGCTGAATCCGTTTTTACACACTTGGTCACTGAGCGTTGAAGAGCAGTTTTATCTGTTTTTCCCGTTATTCCTGGTATTCGCAACCCGTCTTTTTAAAGGCAAAGTATTTCAATGCCTGCTGGGCGCAACAATTTTTTCATTCGTGGTTTGCGTATACGTCACCTACAAATGGCCAGCCTCGGCGTTTTACTTGATCCCCTTTCGCGCATGGGAGCTCGCACTCGGTGCATTAATCGCAATAGGGGGGGCGCGCTGGGAGCTTCGAAGAGGCAATGCCGAAGCGCTTAGCATCGTGGGTCTCGCCTTTATCCTTATCAGCATCTTCGTTTACACCGAAGACACCGTATTTCCAGGCGTTGCCGCGTTGCTGCCCTGCCTCGGCGCCGCCCTACTCCTCCAAGCCGGCAGCGTGAGCGAAAATCGCTTCAACGTATTGATGGGGAATCCGGTACTGCGTTATTTCGGTTTGATTTCGTATTCGCTGTATCTGTGGCACTGGCCCGTATTCGTGCTAGCGCGATTCATATTTCCGAGCGGTCTCGGCACCGGCGGCCAAATCGCACAAATAGCCATTGCGTGCGCGCTAGCCCATCTCTCATGGCGTTATATCGAGGCGCCATTTCGCAACAAAACGATTTTCGGCAAGCGCAATAATTTATTCGCGTTCTTTGGCGCAACGAGTGCCGCTACCTTAGTGATTGGAGCAATTATTGTTTACAGCAACGGCTTGAAAATTCGTATGCCCGACGCAGCTCAGCAATACGCACAGGCAGGTTTCGATAACAATCCGGATCGAAAAATGTGTCATGGCGATGACGGAAAAAATATGGCACCCGAGGAATTTTGCGTTTATGGCTATAAAACAGCCACACCCACTTTCGCGCTATGGGCCGATAGCCATGGGGCGGAATTGACCCCGGCAATAGGATCGCTGCTGGAAGATTCGCACCGCTCAATCAAAATGTTCACGTATTCGCAGTGCCCGCCAGCGCTCGGATTCTCGACATATACCCGCCAAGGTTGTATTGCGCACAACGATAAGGTGCTGGCGTTTCTTCAACAGCATCAGGAAATCGACACGGTATTTATGATCGCCCACTACCGCGTCTACGAAACCGATGAATACCATGAGCAATTCGAGACCGGATTTGAGCGTTCGGTGGCCGAACTGAAGGCAGCGAATAAAAAAGTCGTCGTTATTTATCCCATTCCCGGCGCGATCTATTCGATTCCGATGATGGCTTCATCGTTGGCGATGCGCGGAGCGTCTATCGATGAGCTTGCGATTCCGTTCGATTATTACGCCACTCTCAACAAACGCGCCATTGCGTTACTCGATGCGCAGCGCGACGTTAGCCGGCTGCACCCTGAAGCCGTGCTATGCGAAACGGATCATTGCAAAGTGGCCGTCAACAATAAGCTGCTTTATTTCGATAGCAATCATTTGAATATGTTTGGCGCGAAATATTTGACCGGGGTGCTGCGCGACGAGATTCTTCCCCCATCCACAGAAGTAGCGTCAAAACTCACCGCTGTCTCCGCGCCGGCGCGTTAACGGCTATTTTGCTTTTGCGCTGCCCATCGTTATGATGGCGGCATTCGTCAAATGTAATACTTACTGGAGATACGGTTATGCAAGATCGCGTATTGCTTCCAAATTCCTACGCGGATAATGCGGTTGCTGTTAACAAGGTGCTCAAAAACACCTACATATTGTTGGCGATGACGTTGGGATTCAGCGCATTTACCGCATTCCTCTCTCTCAATAGCGCGCCGCTTAACATCTGGGTCATGATCGGCGGCACTTACGGCTTGCTGTTTCTGACGCATATGCTCGCCAACAGCGCGTGGGGATTGGCCGCGGTATTCGCCTTCACCGGCTTTATCGGTTACACGACGGGGCCGATAATTGGCATGTTCATGGGCTCCGCTGTCGGCTCGCAGATAGTCATGCAGGCGCTCGGTGGAACTGCGATTATTTTCTTCGCGCTGTCAGGCTATGCGCTCGTATCCCGTAAAGACTTTTCATTTATGTCGGGATTTTTGTTCGCCGGCTCAATTGTATTAATCGTTGCGATGCTGGCGGGTGTGTTCTTGAAGCTGCCGGCACTCAACCTGGCAATAAGCGCTGGTTTTATGCTGTTTTCGAGTGCGGTAATTCTGTATCAAACCAGCGAGATTATTCATGGTGGCGAGCGCAATTACATTCGCGCCACCGTTACGTTATATGTGTCCATCTACAATATTTTCATGAGCTTGCTCAATCTGCTCAGTGCGTTCAGCGGCGACGATCGCTGATCACTTGAAGCACACCAAGCCCCGGCCTTATTCCGGGGCTTTTTTGTTTGATGACGATCGCTTTTATTTGCTCCATGACTGGCTTCGCGTTTTACCATGACTAGCTTCGCGTTAATGGTGCTCGGCGCACCGGTTTCAACTCAGGCTCCGCAATCTGCGCTGAATTTCACGCGAGCGGCGCTCGATGCTGGCCACGAAGTTCTGCGCGTATTTTTCTTTCACGATGGTGTGCATTGCGGCAATCAGTGGCTGATCCCTCCTGCGGGCCAGCGATCGATGGCGGAGCAATGGGCTGAACTCGCCCAGCAGCAAAAAATCGATCTGGTGGTCTGCGTTGCAAGCGCGCTGAAACGCGGCGTTCTCGATGCCGGCGAGGCCAAGCGATACAACAAATCCGCCGCGAATCTGCACCCCGCATTTGCTCTCTCCGGACTCGGCCAGTGGATCGATGCGTGCGCGAATGCCGATCGCATCGTGACCTTTGGGGCCTGACCTTCAAATCATGAAACAAAAACGTATTCTGATCGTATGCCGCCGTCCGCCCTACGGCGAGTCGTTCGCTCGCGAAGCACTTGATGTTGCGATGGCCGGCGCAGCTTTCGATCAATCCGTCGCCTTGTTATTTCTCGGTGCAGGCGTCACTGTGCTCGCGACCAATCAGCAAAGCGATGGTATCCAGGAAAAATCGCTGGAAAAGCAATTCGCCGCACTGCCTCTATATGACGTGAATGAGCTTTATGTCGATGCCGATGCAATGCGCCAATACCGATTGTCCGGCACCAATTTATCGCTGCCGGCGCAATTTCTCGACAGTCATGCAATTACTCAGCTGCTCGAACGCAGCGATATCGTGCTGAATTTTTAATATGTTGCATACGATCAACAAAGCCCCGCATGTGCACGATTGTTTCGACGCTTGCCTACGCGTCTGCGGCCCTAATGCGGCGATTATATTGATCGAAGACGGCGTGTATGCGGCGCTCGCGAATAGCGAAACGGCGCAACGGTTATGTGCGAAATCCAAAGCCATCTTTGCATTGCAATCCGATATTGACGCACGCGGTTTGATAAATCGTATCGAGCCCGGCATCAAGATCATCGATTACGCAGGCTTCGTACAACTGTGCTGCGAGCACGAAACGATTCAAAGCTGGTACTGATCAATGCTTCGAATCGAAGATCGTGTCATCGCCACTGATAACGATGGATATCTCGAAAACTTCGACGATTGGAGTCAAAGCGTCGGCGCCGTCATCGCAAGCCATGAAAATATCGTGATGACTCCTGCACATTGGGAAATCATCGATGCGCTGCGCGAGTTTTATCGACAATTCGAACAATCGCCCTCCATGCGTCCGCTGGTGAAATACGTCGGCCAGCGCTGCGGCGCCGATAAAGGCAACAGTATTTATCTGCTGAAACTGTTCCCCGGCAGTCCCGCGAAAATTGCCAGCAAAATCGCCGGCCTGCCCCGCCCAGAACATTGTTTGTGAGTTAACCGATGGCCCCGACCGATTCGATCGCAAAATCCGATCTAACTGCCAAGCCGAATGAGCATGCGTTTGCGCCGTACGTGCGCATTCTCGGCAAAGGTAAAAGCGGCTCGCGCTCGTTATCGCGCGAAGAAGCACGCGATGCGATGGGCAGGATTCTGCGTGGCGAAGCGACGCCGGCCCAGATCGGCGCATTCCTGATGCTGTTACGAGTGAAAGAGGAAAGCGCCGACGAGCTGACCGGTTTTGTCGAAGCCGCACGCCTGGTGATGGATGCGCCGGACAATATTGCCGTGCATCTCGATTGGTCGAGCTATGCCGGCAAGCGCAAACATTTACCGTGGTTTCTGCTGAGCGCGTTAGCTCTCGCCGATAACGGCACTCGCGTATTCATGCACGGCAGCGGCGGCCATACCCAAGGCCGGTTGTACACGGAATCCGCGCTAACTGCTCTCGGCATTCGCAGCGCCCACTCGTGGAGCGATGTCGAGCATGCACTCGACCAAACCCACTTTGCATTCATGCCGCTACGTCAGCTCTGCCCGCCCCTTCAGGCGATGATCGACCTGCGCAATGAACTCGGCCTGCGTTCTCCGGTACATTCGCTGGTGCGGCTATTGAATCCGCTGGCGGCGACTTACAGCGTGCAAAGTATTTTTCATCCGCCGTATGCATTGCGCCATCAACAGGCGGCCGCCGACTTAAACCAATCGAATGCAAGCGTATTTAAAGGCGAAGGTGGTGAAATCGAACGCAAACCGGAAGCAGTGTGCAAGGTCTACAGCGTACGCAATGGTAATTTGCTCGATGAAACGTGGCCAAAAATGATCGAGGGCAGACAGGAGCAGCCGGAAAATCTCGAGATCGACCATTTGCGCAATGTCTGGCGCGGCAACGCCCGGGACGAATACGGCGAGCTTGCGATTATCGGAACACTGGCGATCGTTCTACGGCTATTGCAACGCGCCGATGATCAACCGAGCGCGCTGCAACTTGCCCAAACCTACTGGGATGGGCGTAACCGCAACCGGCTTTAATTAGCCTGCAAAGCCCTGCGGATTTTGTTTCTGCCATTTCCATGCATCGCGGGTCATTGCATCTATACCCCGCTCGGCGCGCCAATTTAATTCCTGCGCGGCGAACGTCGGATCGGCATAGCAACTGGCGATATCGCCGGGGCGACGCGCCACAATGCGGTAATTGATTTTAGTACCGCAGGCCTTTTCGAACGCCGCGATCATTTCCAGCACCGAATATCCCTGCCCCGTGCCTAGGTTGTATGCGACAACACCGGGCTTCTGCGCGAGTTTATCCAGCGCTTTTAAATGGCCGATGGCGAGATCGACCACATGAATATAATCGCGCACGCCGGTGCCATCGATCGTCGAATAATCGTTGCCGAATACCGATAGCTGTTCGAGCTTGCCTACAGCAACTTGCGTGATATATGGCGTCAGGTTATTTGGAATGCCATTGGGGTCTTCGCCGATCAATCCGCTTTCATGCGCGCCGACCGGATTGAAATAGCGCAGCAAAATCAGGTTCCAGCGCGAATCCGCTCTACCAAGATCGCGCATGATTTCCTCGACCATCAACTTTGAACGACCATATGGATTGGTCGCCGACAGCGGAAAATCTTCGGTAATCGGCACAGTGCTCGGATCGCCGTACACGGTGGCCGACGAACTGAATACCAGATTGAAAACCTGATATTTCGCCATCACCTCACACAGCGTCAGAGTACCTTCGACATTATTCTGGTAATAACGCAACGGCTGCGATACCGATTCGCCAACCGCTTTCAGCCCGGCGAAATGAATAACGGCATCGAACTGCTCTTCGGAAAAAATCACATCGAGCGCGGATTTATTGCGGATGTCGACCATTTCGAGCTTCACGGCACGACCGGTTATTTGCTCGACGCGGCGCAGCGATTCAGCACTGCTGTTGGATAAATTATCGACCACAACCACATCATGGCCAGCATTCAACAACTCTACACAGGTGTGGCTGCCGATATACCCGGCACCGCCCGTCACCAATACTTTCATCGCAATCACTCCCTCCATTCGGCCGGGCAATTGTAGCTGATCATCATGTGGCCGCGGCGTATAATGCCGCCGCTTAAAACCCCATCGGATCCATCATGCCTTTACCTGTCATCGACCCCGCGCGCTACTCGGAACAACTCGCGGCCAAAGTGCATGCCTTGCGTGAACAATTCGCCGAATTCGACGCGCCGCCGCCAAACATTTTCGAATCCGCGCCGCTGCATTACCGACTGCGCGCAGAATTTCGCATTTGGCACGACGGCGACAACATCGATTATGTAATGTTCGACCCGGACGCACCGCAAATTCCTGTTCGCATCTCGGATTTTCCAGCAGGCGCCAAATGCATTAATCGATTGATGCCGATGCTGCGCGAAAAATTGCTCGCAAGCGATCTATTGCGGCGCAAATTATTTACCGTGGAATTTCTGACGACACTGGATGAAGAAGTGTTGGTCACACTGGTCTATCACCGCCGCATCGATGACGAATGGCGACACGCCGCCGAACAGCTGCAGCGTGAACTGGATATCGCCATCATCGGCCGCAGCCGCGGACAAAAAATCGTTTTGCGTACTGATTATGTCAGCGAACGACTAACGGTCGGCGCGCGGCAATTGCACTATCGGCAGATCGAAAACAGTTTCACACAACCCAACGGCGGCATTAACCAAAAAATGCTGAGCTGGGCGTGCTCGCAATTGCAGAATGTGCGCGGCGATCTGATCGAACTTTATTGCGGCAACGGCAATTTCACGATGGCGCTGGCACCGCTATTCCAGCGCGTGCTGGCGACCGAAATTTCAAAATCGTCCGTCAAAGCCGCGCAACATAACTTGAGTGTCAACCGCATCGATAACGTCGCCATCGTGCGCATGTCGAGCGACGAAATCAGCACCGCTTTAGCGGGCGGGCGCGCATTCAATCGTCTCAAACATCTCCCGCTCGACGACTATCGTTTCACCACGCTTTTAGTCGATCCACCGCGCAGCGGACTTGACGATGTGACGCTCGCATTGGCGCGTCGTTTTGACAACATTCTCTATATTTCATGCAATCCGCAGACGTTGCACGCGAATATTGCCGAGCTAAACGATAGCCATCGTATCGCGGCACTGGCATTATTCGATCAATTTCCCTACACACATCATCTTGAATGCGGTGTGCTGCTACATAAACGCTGAGTTGAAAACTGAAAAAGGATCGCGGCCATGTCGATACAAAAACTGTCGCACGAAGATTTACAACAACGCTTATTGTCGATGCCGCACTGGAGCATTCGCGAAGGTAAGCTATATCGACATATTCAGTTTCAGGATTTCTCGCAGGCGTTCGGATTTATGACACAAATTGCCATCGTCGCCGAAAAAGCCGATCACCATCCCGAATGGTTCAATGTCTACAATCGCGTAGAAATCTGGCTGACCACGCATGATGCTGGCGGAATCAGTGTGCGTGATTTTGCGTTGGCGGAGAAAATTAATGCTGTGTTGGGATAACTCGCTCAGCTGGATAATTGATTCAAAAACAGGAGCGCAATTCATGCGCTCCTCGGCAAAGGTTCACACTTTCAATTTCTCACACTCTTAATCCACTCCGCCGGCTCATCCCATTTTTCTTCCGCACGCGGTAAATAAAACCGGTTATACCACTTACGCAGCTTGTGAATCGGGCCATCGCCGTCGCAGAGAATCGGGTCGGCGCGATAGATTTTTGTTTTCCATACTTCTGCGTCCTGCGCAAATGCCGCGATTGCCATCGCGGCGTAATTTTCGCGAAAGCCGGCGGGTAGCGGTCTATCGTCGAGCGAAGCGACGATAATTGCCGACGTTAGGTCGATTTCCTTGTCGTTGACCGGTGTGTAGTGATTCACCCACCAGCTTTGCCAGGCAATTTGTTCGGACCGATGCGTCATATAGAAATACATGATGCTGGGGCCGTGATACGTCGCTCGGCTGGCATCGTTGCTAGGCGAATCGAATGTCTGCGGCGAGCGGGCATACGGTATATCAACAGGAAAGATGGAAGTTGTGCCCGGATCGGGAGTGATCTGCGCTTCCTGAGTCACCGAATAGGGTGTGAATAAATTATCGAAGCGCAAGGCGCGCCCACCGTGAACGGCAGGAAAATGCCCGACATCGACAATGTTTTCGATAACCTCACGCCCATGCGCGGCCATGCGTTGACGATTGACGATCCAATCGCCCCACGCTGCCGTGTTCCATACCTCGATATCCGGCAATTCCCAATTCGGCTCGCCGCCTTCGCGGTCGTGCCATACGGCGATGAAGCCATTTTTTTCGACGATGGGCCACGCCTTCAACGCGCCGGAGCGCGCCCGTTCGGGAATTTTTTTAGCGTAAGGAATCGCGGTGCACGCGCCCTCGCCATTGAATTGCCAGCCGTGAAACGGGCAGCGAATCGTGTCGCCGACAATTTTGCTGCCGGTACCGCCGAGATGGGCGCCGAGATGTGGGCAATACGCGTCTAACACAATTGCTTTGCCGCTCTCGCCGCGAAACAGCACAAGATCCTGATCGAAATAATGCAGCGATTTGACGTCGCCGACTTTCAATTCCTGCGAGAACGCGACAATGTGCCAGCCGCGCGCAAACACACCGGGAATTTCAAACGCATATCGAACCTGGGTTGCTCTTGTCATTATCGTGCACCTCCTAAGCCGCTTGTCGTTGATCGAATGTTGTCTCGCTAATTCACCTGATATCCAGCGCATGACGCGCAGCGATATAACCGAACGTCATCGCGGGGCCGATCGTCGAACCAGCACCTGGATAGCTGTTGCCCATCGCCGCTCCGGAGCAATTACCCGTTGCATACAGGCCCGCGATGGGTTGATCGTTTTGGTCGAGAACGCGTGCGAATTCGTCGCATTTCAAACCGCCTTTGGTACCGAGATCGCCCGGAAATACTTCCACTGCGTAAAAAGGCGCATTTTCAATCGGAGCCAAATTCGGATTGGGTCCAATTTTCCGATCGCTGTAATAGCGATCGGTTGCACTATCGCCGCGGCCGAAATCGAGATCTTTACCGGTGCGAGCAAATTCGTTATGACGCGCTATCGTGCTTTCGAGTTTATCGGCGTCGATATGAATTTGTTGCGCGAGCTCTCGAATTGAATTCGCTTTTTTCATAAATCCGCTATCGATCAGCTCGGCGCGAATTTTATCGTCAGGCTTAAATTTTCCCGGCGGCATTAAGCCGAGCGGATAATTCTTGCGGAAGCGCGCATCGAAAATAAGATAACTGGGAACACTCCCCGCGCGTTCGCGATGATTGCGCCACTGCGCCTTGGTCACATCTTCATACGGCGCCGCTTCGTTGCAATAGCGATCGCCGTTCGAATCGACAAAGATTCCGCCCGGCATCGATTTGGTGACAATGAGAATCTGCTTGCTGCCATCGGGTAATTTCAGCGACGGCGTCCACCATGCGCAATCCATGAATTCGAGCGCGGCACCTAATTGCGTACCCATGCGAATCGCGTCGCCCATATCGGCCGGACTCGCGCTGCTGAATCCTTCGCCGTTCGGCAATTGACCGAATTGTTTGCGCATTTCGATGTTGTGGGCCATACCGCCCGCTGCCAATAAAACGCCCTTGTTTGCACGAATCCGTAATTGCTTACCGTTCTGTTCAACGAGCACGCCTACCACTCGCCCATTTTCAACGATCAGCTCACGTGCGGAGGTTTGCAGCCAGAGAGGAAGTTTGCGATCGAGCATGGCTTTGCGGCAGCGGGCGATCAAGGCTCCACCGAGTGTTAAGCGACGATCCGGCCAGCCGCGTAACCGAGCAGGGATATCGAATAAGTAACGTAACAACTGTTTGGCGCCGATAAAAAAGCCCTTGGCGCTCATACCCATCATTTCGTGCGCTTCATACATCGTCATCGAAAAAGGCATTACCAGGCTCGTCATCTCCGAGCGTCGCATGTTCGAAAAATCATCGCCAAGCTCATCGAAATTAAACGGCATCGGGTCCATCGTGCGGCCGCCGGTTTTGCCGCCAACGAACTCGGGGTAATAATCGGAATAATAAATCGACGATGAAAATTTCACCGGCGTCCGTTGATCGAGAAAGCGCACCATCTCGCGGCCATGACGAACATAGGCGCGAATTTTCTTTTCGCTGACCGAGGAACCGATGACCTGTTGCAAATATTTGACTGCTTCCTCTTCGCTGTCGGAGAGCCCTGCGGCAAGCATTGCATCGTTAGCAGGAATCCAGATACCGCCGCCCGATAAAGCGGTCGTGCCGCCATAGCAATCGGCTTTCTCGATAACCAGACTTGTGCTGCCAAGATCCGCAGCGACAATCGCCGCCGTCATTCCACCTGCACCGCTGCCGACAACCAGCAGATCCGTCGTATAGTCCCACGTCATAACAACAATTCTCGAATTGGCTTTTAAAGAATTAATCTAATCTCATTATAGTTAACTTAACACTAAGTACGCAGGTACGAAACCTTCACATGTAGCGATTGGAAAGAAATCGCCAATCCGTAACACCGGGGAAAAAAGGAAGCAGTAAAGGTCGCTGTTTAGAGCACGCGAACGCCGAGCTCGTGCAGACGGCGCGTCAAATATTCGTCGAGATTAGCAAAATACTCGGCACGAATTTCAATGTGACGCCATTGCTGCTGTCGATAAATTTCGACACGCTGCATAGCGGCGGAAATCTCGCCGGCATCCTTTTCGTCGCCGCTGACCTCTAAATAGATTTGGGCTTCGGGTAGCCAGAAATCGGCAAAATGTTCATGCGCGGTCGGTAATCGCCGCCGATGGGCATGTGTTATTCCGGCGAAGTACAACCAATTGCAGACAATCCATTCGTTATGGCTGTGAAAGCGATGTCCATCGAGTGCATTCATCTCGGTGATCGCTTCGAGCAAGTCACCTTCGCGCGGCTCGCCATCCGACTGCAATTGCTGCAGATAATTAAATTGAGCCACGACGAATTCGTTTTCGATAATATTTTCCGGCCAACTGATGTCGGCGTCGCCGTGTTCGCTATCGATTAATACGCCACCCAACTGTTCGCCATCGCGCGTCAACTCCCAGCCATTGAATGTACGTTGCAATAATCCAAGTTCACCGAGAGCGCGTCGCACCATACGTATCGAGAGCTGGTATTTGCGTGCAAGTTGAGCGCTGTTGAGCAGCCGATTACTTTCAATGCCGCGCAATAATTGATGTTCAAGAATTGAATCGGGCCAGACGATATAACGGCCATAACGCTTACTATGAATATATTCGCCGCCTTCGAACTCCCCTTTCGCGGTCAGCACCCAGCCGTCTTCGACCTTGCGAATCCAACCGCAGTCGCGCAGCGTACCGAACAATTGCTGCAAAGGAATATCGAGAGTTTTTGCCAGCGCGGAAGTCGAAAGTTTTTGTTGCTCCGCGCTGTTCATATCAACCTTTGACGCTCTTGGTATCAACATTTACGGAGCTGTAGATGCGCTTCAGTGCCACATAGAGATTTTCTGCAAATTGAATTTCGGCGGCATCGAGCTGCTTGAGCAAATCCATCAGATGTTCGTTATCTTCACGGCCGTGCCACTGCTTCAAATAAGTGCCATCCTTGTAACCATGATCCTGACGGAAAAAATTCAAAACATTTTTTCCAACATAGTGACGGTACAACTCGTCGAAATTGAGCTCGACGGCATGCATCAGATTTAGAAATAGTGGCACCGAAAACGCATGATGATTCAACGCATACGCCGCGAGCGCTTCGGTAGTCGCGCGTACATCCTGACCGCGATAACGATAATCATGCATTGCTAATTCGATTTCGGCGGCAATTTGCTCGACCGACTTATTGCCGCCGAACATTGCACTCAAACCGAAGTGCCAGATATCGATGACTTCGAGACGGACCTGCTCCATATCCGGCGTTTGCTTTTTCCACCACTTGTAACCGTAATGCTCGATCAATTCGCCACATTCGATCCAGATGGCGCGATACCATTCGTAATTCTGTTCAACCCACTGCGGATGCACTTTCGTGTTCATGCGATCTTGCAGCGTCAACATCGTGATTAGGGCATTTTTCATTTACAGACTCGGGCTCTTAACCTGCCATTTAAATACATCGTCCTGATGTATTTAGATTTCGCGGCATATGCCGCATGAAACGCGTCCTGCGTTCGGTACTGAATGGCTATGTTAGCAAATTGGTAAATACCGTCGCACCGCTTGCTGCCGGGGAAACCATTTGACGGAAACCGGCAAACAGAATACGGCCCGTATCATCGGCATCTTCGGGCACCACATAGGTAGCTGCTTCACGACGCTGCAATTCCGCAGCATCAACCAGCAGTTCGAGCGAGCCGTTTTCGGCATCGAGCCGCACGATATCGCCGTCGCGAATTTTTGCGAGCACGCCGCCATCGAGCGCTTCGGGCGTCGTATGAATAGCCGCCGGCACTTTGCCCGACGCGCCCGACATACGGCCATCCGTCAGCAACGCGACCTTGAAGCCTTTATCGAGCAATACGCTGAGCGACGGCGTCAATTTGTGCAATTCCGGCATGCCATTCGCGCGCGGTCCCTGAAAGCGAATCACCGCCACCATGTCGCGATTCAATTGATCCGCCTTGAACGCATCGAGAAACGCATCCTGCCCATCGAACACTACCGCCGGTGCTTCGACGAACCAATGCTCGCGTTTGACCGCCGAGATCTTAATGACCGCTTCACCGATATTGCCGTGCAAGACTTTAATTCCGCTATCGCTCTGAAACGGATTATCGATTGCGCGCAAAATCGAATTATCGCCGCTGGCGGTTGCTCCCGATTCCCAGGTTGCCTCGTCTCCGCGCAACACCAGCGCTTGCGTGTATTCCTGCATGGTGCCGTTCGGCGCCATCGTTAACACATCGTCGTGCAATAAACCTGCGGACAATAATTCCCGCACAAGAAATTGCACACCGCCCGCTGCGGCGAATTGATTTACATCGTCCGAACCGTTCGGATAGATACGTGCAAGCAACGGCACCACGCTAGATAAATCGGAAAAATCCGACCAGTTGACATGAATACCAGCGGCGGCTGCGCAGCTGACGAGATGCAATGTGTGATTGGTCGATCCGCCGGTCGCAAGCAATGCCACAATACCGTTAACTACGGCTTTTTCATCGACCACTTTTCCGATCGGGCGGTAATCGCCGGTCAAACCGGAGCCACCGCGAATTTTCGTCGTACGCAAAATGGCTTCGCATGCGGCGCGGTTATAGGCATCACGCAATGGCGTATCGGGATTCACAAATGACGAGCCCGGCAATTGCAAACCCATCACTTCGATGACCAATTGATTGCTATTCGCCGTGCCATAAAAAGTGCAGGTGCCGGGGCTGTGATACGACGCCATTTCCGCAGCGAGCAATTGTTCGCGCCCGATTTTCTGTTGCGCGTACTCCATACGCACGCGCGCTTTTTCTGCATTCGACAAACCGGATGGCATCGGCCCCGCCGGAACGAACAATGTCGGTAGATGGCCGAATGCGAGTGCGCCGACCAATAAGCCGGGGACGATCTTGTCGCAAATACCGAGCAGCAACACGCCATCGAACACATCGTGCGATAACGCGACCGCAGTCGACATCGCAATGACTTCGCGACTGAATAATCCAATTTCCATACCCGCTCGGCCCTGCGTGACGCCATCGCACATTGCAGGTACGCCACCGGCAACTTGCGCGGTGCCGCCGAGATTGAGAATTTCGGGTTTCAATTTACGCGGATAACTTTCATAAGGTGCGTGAGCGGATAACATTTCGTTATACGCAGTGACGATGCCGATGTGCGGTATTTTGGTATCGGCGATTGCGGGTTTTTCATGGGCGGGACAACCGGCCACCACATGCGCAAAATTGCCACAGCCGATATTTTTACGCGGGTTTTCCAAATTCGCGTTGCGTTCGATGCGCGCTAGATATTTGTTGCGACTATTACGGCTGCGTTGCTGGATACGTTCGGTGACTGCGGCGACACGAGAATTTAACGTCATATATTTCTCCTTCCGAATCCAATTTTGCCGTGCGATTAATAATTCATGCTGGAAATTCTAAAGACGGCGATTAATAGGCGAGCCATTCGCGCTCATCCATATGCAAGAGCGTGTCGGCTTTCGTCGGTCCGGCGGTGCCAGCTGGATAATTCGCTAACGCGAAATTGGATCGTCCCCAAAGGTCGCGCACCGAATCGATCCAGCGCCACGACGCTTCGACTTCATCCTGACGCACAAACAGCGTTTGATCGCCGCGCAACGCGCATGCCAGCAAACGCTCATACGCGCTATAACCGCGTGCAACTTTGCGCCGATCCAGATGCAAATCGAGCGATGTCGATTCGAGCTGCATCTGTTCGCTGAGGCGAGATTTGCTCGCTATCGTCAAGCGGATCCATTCTTCCGGTTGCAGTTTTATCATCAAGCGATTCGGTATCGGCGGCTGATCGGAGTTACGCGTGAACATCGAATGCAGAATCGGTTTGAATTGCACCGTGATAGTCGCTGTTTGTTCACGCATCCGTTTGCCCGTGCGCAGATAGAACGGCACGCCAGCCCAACGCTGATTCTGCACATAGGTACGAATGGCAACGAACGTTTCCGCGCGGCCATTCGGCACTTCGTCACGATAACCAGGGACTCTTGTTCCGCCGACGAAACCTTCTTCGTATTGACCTGCGACGATACGCGTTGGTTCATGCTGCTCGGGTTGAGCGAGCGCGCGCAACACTTTTACTTTTTCATCGCGAATATCTTCGGCGGAAAGGCTGAACGGATGCTCCATCGCGACGAACGCGAGCATCTGCAACATATGGTTCTGCACCATATCGCGCAACGCGCCCGTCTCCTCGTAAAACGCGCCGCGTTGCTCGACGCCAATCGTTTCAGTAACGGCGATTTGCACATGGTCGATACACGTTGCGTTCCATAAATGGTCGAGAAAAAAATTGCCGAAACGCAATGCAAGCAGATTCTGTACAGTTTCCTTGCCGAGATAGTGATCGATGCGATAAATATTGCGCTCGTCGAAAACACTTAGCATTGCGCGATTGATTTCACGTCCCGATTCAAGATCGGAACCGAGGGGCTTTTCGACAATCAATCGTCCGTCACCGGCCAAACCAAATTCGCCGAGTCGCTCCGTAATCGGAACAAATAAAGAAGGCGGCGTTGCGATATAAAAGAGACGCAAACGCGCTTCCGCAGTCGACAACATTGATCG
This sequence comes from uncultured Spongiibacteraceae bacterium, assembly GCA_946480345.1. The sequence continues at coordinate 7,995 of CAMLJR010000023.1, read as the reverse complement.
CAGCGGCACCCAACCTTCTTCAGTACCAAGATCGCAATCGGCGCAATGAATCGAAGAAATGAAATGCTCGAATTGCTCGGAGCGACTGCTTTCGTCATGCAGTGCATCGCGCACGCGCTGACGAAATGCTTCGCCTCCTTCGCAACGGCGCGATACGGCAATGATCCGATCGGCGGAAGTTAAATCACCATTGCGGAATAATCCCCACAATGCTGGATACAATTTTCGAAATGCCAAATCACCTGAACCGCCGAACAATACGAAATCCCTTGCCTGGGTGGGCATACGTCAATCTCCGCGATTACTTGAGCTTGTAATCGTATACCTCGATCCGCGTTTTTGCACGGCAACGGATGAGCTTGAGCTGTTCGGACAGTTTGAGTTTGTAGATGGGATAACGCAGGGCTACAAGAGGAAACTTTCACGGCAGTGGGCCGCGAATGATTTAGAAATGTCGATTAATGCAATTGCCGCGGGCGCGTTGGTGTTTTTTCTTCAACCGTTTGCGCTTGACCGAGATCGTTGATCGCTTTGATGCCGGCTTCGACCATTGCCTTTGCAATCAACAGGCTGGCATCGTCGATATACGCGCGCGCCTGATCAGAGAAACGGATACGCACTAACGGCTCGGCATCGCCTGTTACGCGTTGCAACACGATCTCGCCGGAGGGTAGTTCGAGAATTTCGTAGAGTGTCGACACGATACAGGCACTCGCAATTGCAGTAAGGATGAAGGGATTGTACCCATCAGAACAAAAAACACAAACCGCGAGAATCGAGCTCTCTGTCACCATTCCTGCGCATGTTCGCGTTGGCGATCAATTAGCTGCTGTAATTGCCGAAGCCATTCGCGGCAATTTTCGGTATCGAGCGAAACGGTTACGTCGACTAATACCACGTCGGTCGAGCGCGATGCTTTCGGCAACAGCGTAATAATTTCGTCATACGCAGCTAATAATTGCGAGAGCCAGCTCGGTCGGCGTTCGAGGATTAACAGTTCCTCAAAATTTCCCGAAGGCCGTAGCGCGGCCGAGAGCTCAACCGCACTCAGGAATTTTGTCGATTGCGTATCGGTCATTTCCTGCAAATAACATCGATACGCCCCAACGAGATGAAACAACGTTGCTTCGAGCAGGGCAGCTTGCATTGCGTGATCGGCGTTATCAGCCGCGTTCAACGATAACCTGGCAAAAGACAGCTTTTCGTTGACGCGGGTATTGATCATTTCGACGAACTTTCGATCCACTTGCCGTTTTCGTAAGTTGCGCGCCAGCCACTCGGCTTGCCGTCGACTTCCGTCTGCACGTAATGCTGCTGACTTTTACGGCTAAAACGAATCACAGATTTATTGCCTGCCTTATCGGCGCGCGGCGCATCCAGCAAATAGTGATATTTAGGATCGATTTCGCTGCGGTGCGGAATCAACTCCTCGACCAACGGCGCACGCGTTTCACGATTGCGCGGGAAACCACTGGCCGCCAAAAACAGCCCGGCCGCACCATCGCGCAGTACATAAAAGTCATCGACTTTTTCGCAACGCAGTTCCGGCATTTTCACTGCGTCCATTTTCGGTGGCGCCGGCTGGCCGCTGCGCAGCAATTTACGCGTGTTTTTACATTCGCTGTTCGTGCATCCGAAGAACTTGCCAAAACGGCCGGTTTTCAATTGCATCTGCGAACCGCATTTATCGCACTCGATGCTCGGGCCCTCGTAGCCTTTGATCTTGAATTGTCCCTGTTCGACCTGATAACCCGAGCAATCGGGATTATTTCCGCACACATGCAGTTTGCGTTTGTCATCGATCAAATAACTGTCCATCGCGGTGTTGCATATCTGGCAGCGATGCTTCGCGCGCAACATCAGCGATTCGTTTTCGTCGCCTTCCTCGTCGTCATCGTTATCCTCGATAACGTGGATGACTTCATCGCCGGGTATCAGATTGATCGTGCACTTGCAGCGCTCTTTCGGTGGCAACGCGTAACCCGAGCAACCGAGAAACACGCCAGTGCTCGCGGTGCGGATCTGCATCGGCCGGCCGCACTGCGGACATGCGATATCGGTATCCGTCGGCGCATTCTCGCGCATGCCTTTTTCTTTCTCGGCAGCGCTGAGCTTCTTGCGAAAATCCTTATAAAAATTGTCGAGCAGCTTTTTCCATTCGAGCTGGCCTGTCGCTACTTCATCGAGCGATTCCTCCATGTTCGCGGTGAAGCCGTAATCGAGCAGCTCGGTGAAACTTTCAACCAATCGTTCGGTAACGATATCGCCCATTTTTTCGGCGTGAAAACGCTTGTTTTCGACGCGCACATAACCGCGTTCCTGAATCGTCGAAATGATCGCAGCGTACGTCGACGGGCGCCCGATGCCGCGCTTCTCCAATTCCTTGACCAGCGATGCTTCGCTGTAACGGGGCGACGGCTTGGTGAAATGCTGGCTCGGATCGAGCTTGAGCAGTTTCAGCGTTTCGCCCTGCTTGATGTCCGGCAGCATCACGTCTTCGTCTTTTTTTGCCTGTAGCGGCAGTACTTTGGTGAAGCCATCGAAACGAATCACGCGACCGCGCGCGCGCAGCTCGAAGGTACCGGCCTGCACGACGATCGACGTGCTGGTGAATTCGGCCGGTGTCATCTGACACGCGACGAATTGCCGCCAGATCAGTTCGTACAGACGCTCGGCATCGCGCTCCATGTTCTGTAATTGCGACGATTTCAGCGTGACGTCCGACGGACGAATGGCCTCGTGCGCCTCTTGCGCGCCTTCTTTGCTGCTGTAACGAAGCGGTTGTTCGGGCAGATATTTCTTGCCGAAGTTATCGGCGATGTAATCGCGGCAGGCGGCGACTGCATCGTTGCTGAGATTGGTCGAATCGGTACGCATGTAGGTGATGTAGCCGGCTTCGTACAAGCGCTGCGCCATCATCATGGTTTTCTTGACGCCGAAGCCCAGCCGCGTGCTTGCCGCCTGCTGCAAGGTAGAGGTTATAAAAGGTGCATTGGGTTTAGTCTGCGTCGGTTTGTCTTCGCGCTGACTGACGATGAATGTCTGCTTTTTCAGTAGCTCGACCGCCGCCTGGGTATCGGCTTCGTTGGTTGGGCGGAAGTTCTGGTCGCCCTGCTTTTTCACTTCAAGGCGCAACTCGCCGGCTTTGCCTTGCCCTATGTTGCCTTCAGTCAGGGCATGCACCAGCCAGTATTCTTCCGGCACGAAGGCGCGGATTTCCCGCTCGCGCTCGACGATCAATCGCACCGCGACGGATTGCACGCGGCCAGCCGACAAGCCGCGCGCAATTTTCGCCCACAACAGCGGCGACACCATGTAACCGACGACGCGATCGAGAAAACGCCGAGCCTGCTGGGCGTTGACGCGGTTGTCATCGACCGTACCCGGGCTCTTGAAGGCTTCGGTAATGGCGTTTTTGGTAATTTCGTTGAAAACGACGCGGCGGTAACGGCTTTTATCGCCGCCGATCGCTTCCCTCAGGTGCCAGGCGATCGCCTCCCCTTCGCGATCCAAGTCGGTCGCGAGATAGACGTGATCGGCTTCGGCGGCGAGCTTGCGTAGTTCCGCGACAACCTTTTCCTTGCCCGGAAGAATTTCGTACTGCGCCTTCCAGCCATGTTCCGGGTCGATGCCCATCCGCGCAACGAGCTGCTCGCGCGACTTGCGTTCGCGGTGCGCTTCTTTCTCGTCGGCACTCAGCTTGCGGGTGATGGCAGCTGCCTTGGCACGCTCCTTCGGATCGACTTCCTTCGTCTGGCCGCTGGTCGGCAGATCGCGAATATGGCCGATACTGGATTTAACGATGAAGTCTTTGCCGAGATATTTATTGATGGTCTTGGCCTTTGCCGGCGACTCAACGATGACCAGTGATTTTCCCATTGCGACCCTTCTAACGAACAGAAATACGGGCGACCCGCCCGAAAAGAGGCGACATATATACGTTTGAAGATTCGGTCGGTCAAGTCGCGACCAATTCCCGCAACCTGCGAAACCCTTGCTCTACGGCACGGTCTATTCACGCATCTGTGAAATGACACCTAGCTAACCGCTGCTACACTCAGGCTGCTTCTTATCTTTATTTCCGGGACAGTATCTGATGGTTTTTACTGCTGTTTTGCTCGCCACCACGGCGCTCGTTCTGTTCGCGCTGGCTTTGGTGGCGTACGGTGTTCATCGCCGTCAACACCGGTTGACGCAACAGAAAGACGCAGCCGTGCTGCTGCGCCGTGTCGACCATCTATTTAAGGTTGCCCTCGCGAGCCAGGTTCACACCCGCCAAAACGCGGTTGCGCGAGCGCTTTTGGAGGAAGCATTGCGAGTGGTAAAGCGCTCGCTGGACCTCGACCCAACTGCGCCCGCTGCCACCACGGCCCGGCGCGAATGTGAAGAGCTGCTGGCGGGACTCGATAAAGATCCAGTATCCGTAGCCGCGAGCGCGAGTAGTACTGCCGCAGAGTTTCCCGAGGCTGAGCTGATCGAGGCACAACTGCATCTGACCGAGGCAGCGCGCGTCCTGCACGGACTCGAAAAGCGCGGCCAGCTCGGTTATGAGCAACTATCGGAAATGATTACGGGGTTGAAACAAGCGCAGCGCGGTCTCGATCTGCGACTTCAGTTGCGCCGGGCCAGCGATTCGCTGACCACTACGGATCGGATCAGCGGCGCCATGGATGTCGATCGCGACAAATCAAAATCGTTCTTCCAGTAACGACTGCTGCAGGCGATGCAGCAATTGCTGCACGCCACGCACAGCGTCTTCGCCACCGCGTTCCATCCAATAAATGCCCGGTCCGTGCGGTGCCAGTTCGACCGCCCGCGCATCCGCCGGTAGCTCGGTAAATATCGCTTCTATCTTTACCCGCAGCGATGGCGACAAGCCATCGGCAGATTCGCTTTCCCACGCGGAATTAGCATCGTCTCGGCACCAGATATAGTCTCGAGTTAATCCATTTTTGTTCTCGCCGAATTGCAGCCACCGATAAACCACACCCTGTTCGGGCCGCTCCTGTCGTACCCGCGCACGCCGCGTTTGCGGTAGCGCACTCAACCGAACATCGAGCCCGAGTTCTCGCGCGAGCAGACGCATCTGCGTTTGTCGGCGTTGCGTCGGCGATGGCTTCAGCCACATCACCGAACCGATAATTACCAGAATCGCCACTGCGGCAATGATAAAGGTCATTGAATTCCCTCTTGTCGGAAGCTACTGCTTTGCATCATCGTCGTCCGTGGTTAGAGTATGTCGCATACGCATAACGTTAACTTTGGAGCACTGCCATGGGCGACTACAACATTATTCTGGTAGCGGTCGATTTATCCGAAGAAGCCGCGCTGATTGCCGCCAAAGCGGCACGACTCGCCACTGTTAATAACGCACAACTCCACATTGTTCATGTTATCGAGCCGCTGAGTTTCGCTTATGGCGGCGATATCCCCATCGATTTTTCGACCATCCAGGACGAAATTCAGCAGCAAGCCGAGGCGCAATTGGATGCGCTGTGCAAACGTCTGCAAATTTCACCCGAACGCCTGCACATTGCCCTGGGCCGCCCGGAAAACGAAATTCATCTGCTCGCCGCAACGTTGCGGGCCGATTTGATCATCGTCGGCAGCCATGGCCGTCACGGCTTCGCGCTGTTACTGGGCTCGACCGCCAATGGCGTATTGCACGGAGCTAAATGCGATGTGCTGGCAATGCGGGTCGGCGATTAATCCATTTACCCTTCGGACAATTCGATCCAACGTTGAAAGCACGCATCCAACTGCGCTTGCGTGCGATTCAATTCTTCGAGCTTCGCCATCGCCGCTGCATGATCGCGCTGGTAAAAATCGCCGGCGCCGATTTCCGCATTCAAGCTCGCCACTGCATTTTCCAGTTCTTCGATACGCGCGGGCAGCGTGTCGAGTTCGCGCTGCAATTTATACGAAAGTTTGTTGGCTTTTTTGACATCGGCTGCCGGCTCCGGCGCAGCTGAATTATCGGTTTTGCGCGCATTCGGTTTAGGTTGCGCCGTGTTGCGCTGACGCAGCCAGTCGCTATAACCGCCGACGTATTCATTGATTTTGCCCTCGCCCTCAAACACCAGACAGCTCGTCACCACATTATCGAGAAACTCGCGATCGTGGCTGACGAGCAAAATGGTGCCATCGAAATCCAGCAGCAATTGTTCGAGCAACTCCAGACTTTCGACGTCGAGATCGTTGGTGGGTTCGTCGAGCACCAGCACGTTGATCGGCATACTGAATAAACGCGCGAGTTGCAGCCGCGCTCGCTCACCGCCGGACAAATAATTCGCCGAGCGTCGCGCCTGATCCGGTCGAAATAGAAAATCTTCGAGATAACTGATGATGTGGCGGCGCTGACCGTTGATGTCGATGAAGTCGCGACCGTGACCGACAATATCGATCAGGGTGGCATCGGCATCGAAACGGTTGCGCAATTGATCGAAATACGCGATTTGCAAACGCTCACCGCGACGAACAAGTCCCTCGCTCGGTTCCAACTCGCCGAGAATCAATTGCAGCAACGTCGATTTGCCGATGCCGTTCGGCCCGATCAATCCGATCCGATCGCCGCGCTGAACGGTGAGATCGAGATTATCGATCAGCGTTTTGTCGCCAATCGAATAACGGACGCCATTCAGCTCGGCTACCAATTTGCCCGAGCGTTCCGCCGCATCGAGACCAAACTGCGCATTCCCGATTTGCGTGCGGCGTTGCGAACGCACTTCGCGCAGTTTTTTCAACGCGCGCACGCGGCCTTCATTGCGCGTGCGCCGCGCCTTGATACCTTGGCGAATCCAGCGCTCTTCGCCCGCCAGATTTTTATCGAACAGCGCCTGCTCGCGCGCTTCGATTTCCAAACGCTGTTCGCGCTGCTCAAGAAACGCTTCGTGGTTGCCGACATAGCTGAAAAGATGGCCGCGATCTAATTCGATATAGCGTGTCGCCAAGCGCCGCGCTAACGCGCGATCGTGAGTGATGAACAACACAGCACCGGAAAAATCGGCCAGTTGATTTTCCAGCCATTCGATCGTGCTGATATCGAGATGGTTAGTCGGTTCGTCGAGCAGCAGCAATTCGGGATCGACAACCAACGCCCGCGCCAACGCAACACGCCGCAGCCAACCGCCGGACAATGTATCGAGCGTCTGCTCCGGGGGCAAAGCCAGCCGGCTCAGGACCGTATCGATACGTTGCTGAAAGCTCCAGGCATCGACACCGTCGAGCTGATGTTGCAGCGATTCCAGCTCGCTCAACTCTGCATCGCCATGTAAAGCCGACGACAAGCGATGATATTCGGTAAGTAAATGGGCGACATGCGCGAGCCCCGACGCCACTTCCTCATAGACAGTGCGCCCCGGATTGACTCGCGGCTCTTGCTCGAGCCGAGCAATACGTAGCTCGGGTTGCTGCCAGCAATCGCCGCTGTCGGGTTTTATTTCGCCTTGCAACACACGCAGAAAAGTCGATTTGCCGACGCCATTGCGCCCGACCAGACACACGCGCTCGCCGCTATCGATTTGGAGATCGACACCGTCGAGCAACGTTTGTTCGCCGTAATGGAGCGAAACGCGGTTAAGACGCAATAAGGACAAGGTGAACTCCAAACGAATGGGCTGCGCAGTTTTAATTGGGTAAACTCACAAGCGCCGCCATTGACGGGCGCGCATTTTAACGCATCCACTCGTGGCCGTTGTCATTGAATCAACACGGCTATCGTGCTGAACAACTTGTACTGAATCAAATAGCGATTTGAAAACTGAATTGTGATTAAAAACCGTGTAATTCCTTTATTGAAGCGCTTGTCGATCTCATCTGCATTGCTGCCGATTTCGCTTGCGTTACTGCTGACGCCCTGTTTCGCCCACTCGATCGAAGCGAGCGACGACGCTGCCGTGTTACAGACACAGCGCACGTTGTTTTTGCAGACGCGCGAGCTATTGCAACGCAAACAAAACGATGCGGCCGCCGCAGGACTTTCCGCGTTACAGGACT
>CAMLJR010000022.1 GCA_946480345.1 uncultured Spongiibacteraceae bacterium | reverse complement strand
TGCAGTGAATGTACGGTAATACCGCTGCGCTGCAATTGCTGCCAGCGGGACAGGATGATCTCGCGCGCAATCGCATCGTCGCCGATAGCGTGTTCGCTATCGGGCTCACCGGCAATATCGGATTGATCGGGCGACATGGAACCTCCGTTTAGCGACGTTATACGTGGGATAACCCAACCGGATCAATGTCGGCTCAATAATTCGCCGATGCTCCTGTATACTTCGCGCCATTATTCATTTCGAACACAGCGTCCCTTTCCCGCCCCGCGACCTGAACCTGCGAAAACCCGATGAGCGACAAACAACAACTATTACAAGGTTGCAAAGCACTCATCTACAAATGGGCTTCGGTACATTTCAAAAGCTACCTGGATAAACTCGACGACCAGCTTTTCCGCATGGCCGATAAAGCCGGCAGCAATCTGGAGCAGAACCGCTTTCTACTCGCACGCAAACAACTGCTCGAACAGCGGCGCACGCTGGAAAAATATCTGCTCGATCATATGCGCATTGCGTTCGACAATTTTCTGCAAAGCAACGACACCTCCTCGGATAACGCACACGCCGATGCCGAATTAACGCTCGTCGATAACGATCAGCTCGAACAATCGATCGCAGTGGCCGGCATGACGCGCAAAGCGAACGCCGATTATTCGGAAGCGTTGTATGCACTGAACCAGCGCCTGTCTGCGCTCGTCGGTGGCGCCAAAATCAGCGACCTCGGCAATCCCGTCGCGCCAGCGGTTTTCACCGAAGCGATACGTCACGCATTGCAGCCGCTGACGATGGAAACGTCGTCGAAGCTGGTCATTTATAAAATGTTCGACGCTACGGTGATGGGCAAACTCGACAAGCTCTACCACCTGCTCAATCACCATTTAAAAAACGCCGGCATTTTGCCGCATCTGCGTTACCGCATTAGCAAACACGACGATGCCGCGCAGCCCGAGGAATTCGCCGAGCAGAATACGCCGCAGACATTCACGCGCCAGGGCGATTTGATGGCGTTGATACAGCAATTGCAGGGCGCAATCGCGAGCGCGCGTATGCCGACTGCCAATGCGCTGCCGGCGCCGCAGATCGTGCGCAGCTTACAACCACTGCAAAAACACAGCGCCGATGTATTGGCGACGGCAACAACGCAACACGCAATACTCGCCACCGCTTACGCGGACATACCGAAGCAAATCCAGAAAGAAACCGATCGCGCCATCGATGCCGATGTCATCGAACTGGTCGGCCTGTTGTTCGACTACATGCTGAACGACGAACAGCTGCCGGATTCGGTGAAAGCGCTGCTCAGCTATTTGCATACGCCGTTCCTGAAAATCGCGCTGCTCGATAAGGCGTTTTTCAGTTCGCCGCAACATCCGGCACGACAATTACTGAATGCGCTGGTGGCGGCCGGCGAGCGCTGGATCGAGCCCGAAGGCAAACATCGCAATGAGGTTTTTCAGCAGATAAAAACGGTCGTGCAGCGCATCCTCGACGATTTCGATAGCGATTTGCGGCTGTTTTCGCAGCTCGCTTTCGATTTCAATCATTTTCTGCGTCAGCACGCGCGGCGTGTGCGGCTCGCCGAACAGCGCGCATTACAGGCCGCGCGCGGTGAGGACACGCTGAAAGAAATCCGTTTGCGCGTCGAAAAATATCTCGAACAGAAATGCGCGGGTGTCGAATTGCCGCGCCATATCCGCACGCTGCTCTACGAGCCGTGGGCGAATGTGCTCGCATTCAATCTGCTGCGCTACGGTGCGAATTCACCGCAGTGGCAGCAGGCCGCGCAGGTGGTCGACGACTTGTTTATTTATCTGCGACCGCAGCATCTCGATCAGCACAGCAAATGGAATTTGCGCGACCGATTGAATGAAGCGCTCAATCAGGGTTTTCAAACGGTGGGTTACGAGGCCGACGCCGGCCAGCAGTTGCTCGATGCATTGCATCAGGCGCATCAAAATCAGGTTTTACCGCCGACCCCTATCGTTCCTCCTGCTATAGAAACACCCCCGCTCGCTGTGGCCGACGAAATCCAGCGCGATCCTCTTATTGCCAAACTGAGCGCGCTCGAATTTGGCACTTGGTTCGTGTTTGCAGCGGACCGTCCGCCAAAAGAGCAAGTACGGGCTAAACTGGCTTGGTCGAATACGCGAACACAGCACTATATGTTCGTGAATCGACTGGGGCAGCAAATCGCTGTCAGAAGCGGTGTCGAACTGGCGCGCGAAATCCGCATCGGCCGTACGCGTGTTTTGCAGCAGGAGCCGGCGCGACCCTTTTTCGAAAAAGCACTGGAACGTATTGTCGAGCAGTTGCGACCGCGACGCTGATGCTCGTACCAATCAATCACAGGACATCGGACATTGTTTATGCCGCGCAGACTTGAACGCAGGGAACTCAACGAATCGATCGTCGTGCTCGATACGATCAACGGCGGTATTTTCGGCGAGCTGGTGAACATCACCGCGGAAGGGTTGATGTTGATCATCGATCGCGAAATCGAAACCCAGGCCATATTTCAGGTGGCGCTACAGCTGCCGGAGATGCTGAAGGGTGACGATCAAATCGTGCTCGGCGCCGATTGTCTGTGGTGCCGGCGCGCAGAAAACTATTATCGCTATTGGGCAGGTTTTCAGATCATCGACGCATCCGAACGTGCGCTTCAGCAAATTGACGCCCTGATCGAGCTGTACGCCAAAGCGTCGTAAGCCGCCCGCTTCACGGCCGACGCCGAGCGGGTATAATCGCCGCCCCCATTTTTAACTCCCGAACCATCAATCACGCGAGGAACTCATCGTGCAACTCGAAAATGCCTCTATCGCGCAACTGCGCGAATGGGAAGCGTCGCTGAACCAGGAATACGCAGCATTCAAAGCGGCCGGACTCAACCTGGATTTGACGCGCGGCAAGCCGAGCGCCGATCAACTGAGCCTGTCGAATGCACTCGATGGCATTCTCGCGGGTAACTACAAAGACGAAGACGGCACCGATGTGCGCAACTACGGCGGCCTCGAAGGCATCGCATCGGCGCGTAATCTGTTCGCGCCGTTGATGGGCGTGAGCGCCGACGAAATCATCATCGGCGGCAGCAGCAGCCTGACGCTGATGTTTCAGGCGGTGCAGTTCGCGTTGCTCAACGGCGTCGGCAATGGCGACGCGTGGGGTAAATCGGGCAAGGTGAAATTCCTTGCGCCGGTGCCGGGCTACGATCGTCATTTCGCGATTTGCGAACATTTCGGCATCGAATTGATTCCGGTGGCGATGAACGAGCACGGCCCCGATATGGATCAGGTCGAAGCGCTGGTCAAAGCGGATGCGCAAATCAAGGGTATCTGGTGCGTGCCGCGCTTTTCGAACCCGAGCGGCATCGTTTATAGCGATGCCGTGGTCGAGCGTTTCGCGAAGCTCGGCAAGATCGCCGGCCCCGGCTTCCGCATTTTCTGGGACAACGCTTATGCGGTGCACACGCTGAGCGACGACGCGCCGAAGCTCGCCAATCTGTTCGCACTCTGCAAACAGAACGGCACGGCGGATAGCGTGTATGTTTTTGGTTCGACGTCGAAAATCACGTTTGCCGGTGCCGGCGTTTCGTACATGGCGGCGACGCCTGCGAATCTGAAAGTATTCAAGCAGCAACTCGGCATCAACCAGATCGGCCCGGATAAAGTGAACCAGCTGCGCCACGTCAAATTCCTCAAAGACGAGCAGACGTTGACTGCGTTGATGCGCAAGCATGCGGAATTGCTGAAGCCGCGCTTCGATGCGGTGCTGACTCGTCTTGAGGCGTTGAAAGACTTGGGGGAATGGACCGTGCCGCATGGCGGCTATTTCGTTTCTTTCGACACGCGTCCCGGGCTGGCCAAGACCGTGGTGAAGCTGGCAGCCGATGCCGGCGTGAAGTTGACGCCGGCTGGCGCAACCTATCCCTACGGTAAAGATCCGCAAGACCGTAATATCCGGCTCGCACCGTCGTTTCCGAAAGTCGACGAAATCGCGAAGGCGACCGAGGTGTTTGTCGCCTGCGTCAAACTCGCCTCGGTGCAACAGGAAATTGCCAAGCGCGGTTGATGTCGTCTGAACAAAAAAGCCGGCTAAGCCGGCTTTTTTTACGTGTTTTTGTAGCCTTCAAAGCCGTTAAGCTGCCCCGCTCGGATAACAAATCGATAACGACGGAGACAGCTTATATGCACGTTCACCCTCACGCGCGCTCATCATTTCGAACGCTCATCCTTTCGGCCAGTCTCGCATTGAGCACATTGCATGTCGCTCATGCTGACGATGCACTGCCGTTGCCACGCCCGGATACCGAGCGCGGAACGCTGGCGGGCTCCCCGCTCGACAAATTGCCATCGAATATTCAACTGATCTCGCGCTCCGGCATGCGGCCGGACTGGTCGCCCGATCAGAAACAACTCGTGTATCTCGATAAGCCGCTCGGTCAAGTTCACTTGTACGATCTGGATAAAAAAACCAGCCGGAACCTCAGCGCCACGATTCCCAATTTCGGCTTCACGCGCGCACACTTCCTCGTCAATGGCGATTTACTGCTGTGCGGCCCCAGCCGTGAAGTACCGCCGAGCAAGGCTGGCGCCGGGCGTTTCGAAGGTGTGATGTGGGTGTATCGCGCACCGTTTAACGCACCGCCGCAGGCACTGGGCACTCCGTGCTGGGAAGGGCTCGCTGTCTCGCGTAAAACATTGCGGGCGGCATGGACTCGCTCCGATCTACGTTTCGATTCGACGCCACGCAAGGATTTCTACAGCGAAATGTGGACCGGTGACATCGCCTATAACGCGCAGGGCCGAGCCTATTTGCATAACGTAGAAAAGGTACTGGATCGGTCGAAGCTTCCTTATGAGGGCGCACTCGAAGTGCAGGATTTCCGCGGCGCTAATGATGAGGAGCTGATGCTGACGGGTTACGGCGGGCCGATGGATGTATTCGGCTACAACCTTAAAACCCGCGCACTGCGTAATTACTCCAACAGCCCCGTTTACGAAGAAGCCGAGAGCATCGCACCGGACGGCAAATGGATATTGGTCGAGCGCAATCTCGAAACCATCTTGGAGCCCGGCGCGCTCGATATCTGGCGGCTCTGGCTCGACAACGGACGCTGGGAACGCCTGACGCACTTCAATCGCTATCGGGGTAACGAGCATCCGTTTTACGCGTCGAATCCCGTAGTGGCGCCCGACGGTAAGCGTTTCGTTTTCCAGATGTCGATCGACGGTCCGACCGAAGGAGAAGGTCAAGGATTGTTGATTTACGACTTGGGCAAGTAAACACAATCGTTATCGGCAATTATTCCCTGATAAATTAAATGCAGGCAATATTGCCGATAATACTTTCTGCGGATAAACTGCATTCAACTGTTCAACGAATGCAGATGCCGCTATGAAAGTCGCCGAGACCGCTGCCACCTACCTTTCCGTAAAAAGCGCTTTTTCACCGGCCGTGGCCGGCGCAGCGTTACGCTGGCTCGAAACAATGCGCAGTGCGGACGAATGGAACCTCAGCGTTGACGAGCAGGCCGAGCTGCTGGGCGGGGTGAAGGTGCGCACACTGCATAGCTGGAAAAGCCGAGCGCTCGCCAGCGAAGAGGTCGAGCTTTCGCGCGACACCATGGAACGGCTCAGTCTGCTGCTCGGTATCTACAAAGGGCTCAAAATTATTGCGCCAGCGAATCGGCCCGATATCGGCAAGCGCTGGTTCAATACGCCAAACGCGGCGATGCCTTTCAATGGTCAATCGCCGAAACAATACATTATCGAAATCGGCACGATCGACGCGCTATATGCCGTGCGGCGTTATCTCGATGCCGCGCGGGGCTCGGCATGAAGCTATTGCCGGAATGGAAGCATTACCGCGCGATTCATTCGCGCTTCCCGCCCACAAACTTGTTCGATAGCGTCGGCGATGCCGATCAGGCGCTGCTGGCCGAACTCGAAAGCGCTACATCCGATCGCATCCATCGCTGGCGCGAATTCGTCGCGCCGGAGGATGCCCGGTTTGGCCATGGCTGGGGGGCGGTGATGGCATCGTTCTGCTATGTGACGATGGGCCGCTTTAATACGCTGCATTTCGGCGCCTATTACTGCGCCGATTCTCCGCATACCGCGATCGCCGAATGGAGCTACCACGCCGCAAAAACGTGGCGCGATTTTGGTTTCACGGAAGAGGCCAGCGCGACGGTGCGCACGTACAGCGGCAAGTTTGCCAAGGAGCTCGTAGACCTACGAACCGATGCTGCCGCGCATCATTCAAGCGACTACCGTCATTCGCAGGGAATCGCTTTCACCCTTTGGCAGCAGCGCGAATTCGGTGTGCTCTATCGATCGGTACGCAGGGAGGGCAATCTGGCCGCAGCGTTGTTTCGCCCCCCCGCCACCAGCGCGGTGATGCAAGCAGCGCATTACAGCGTGCACTGGAATGGGACGAACTTCATCGAGTTTGCCAGACTGAGCGAATACGAAAAAATCTAAACCGTATAAATGAAAAAAGCCGACATTTGTCGGCTTTTAAATCGCGGTGGATCAGTCGCCGTCGCGCACCGGGCGCGGCGTCATGATCGGAAAATTGGCAATCTTGCCTTCGCTTTTGGTTTCGGTCACTTTGCCAACGCCTTCCTTCTCGACTTCATCGATCCGAATGATCGAATGCAGAGGAATATACGAGCGTTTCACGCCAGCGAACTCATTCTTCAGCTTCTCCTCGGCGGGGTCGACCAGCATTTGCGAGCGCTCGCCGAACACAAACTCTTCCACTTCGATGAAGCCGTACATTTCGCTCTGATAAATCTCGCGCGCGTAAACTTCATAGACCTGATTCTGATTGTGGAAGATAACTTTGTAGATCGGGATAGTTGCCATTGCCGGGAATAACCTGCGGACTGCCTGTTGCGAGGGCGGCCATCATAGCACAAGGCCCGCGCACCCCCATCCGGAATTCCCGCAGCTCGCAGTGACTCCGGCGCGGCCACTGCCGCGCCGGGTCTCGGATCAGGCAACGACTATTTGATGCCCTTGCAGTTGGCGTAGAACGTCACCGTTGCCGGCCAGTCGGAGAAGATGCCGCGAATACCGACATCCTTCGCGAGTACGTCCAGCACGCGCATCATGTCGCCCTCGCGGTGGATCGCGTTATCGAAAGTCTGATAGTAGAAGCCGTTGTTGCCATCGGCGAGGATGCCCGAGCGCTCGAGCGTCCAGGTGATGATGTCGAGGCCAGCCGCCTTTGCATCGTTAGCGTATTGCGACGCCACGATCTCGCCATTCGACTCCGCCAGCAACGCGAACAGCGGCGGCGCCACCACGTTGATGCCCTGCGCCTTGTACTCGACCAACTCGCTGAAGCCCGGCAGATCAGCCACGGTATTGGCGTCGTCGAGGTAAACCGCCTGCTTGCCGAATGCCGGCTCCTTGGTGATCCAGTACAGCACATCGCGCTTGTCGAATGATTGCGGCCAGACGCGACGCGGCGCCACCCGCGCCTGCTTGTACTCATCGATCATCTTCTGCGCAAATGCCTGCTGCGTGAATCCGTCGAACGGCATTGCCACGCTTGGGCTCTTCAGCTCGGGCGTCATCTGCACACCTAGCTTCTTGAACAGCTCGATACTTTCCTTGTGCGTCAACAAGGTACCGCTGGTTGGGCCCGAATAAAGATCGGTACGGAAGTTCGCGGTGCCGCCCAGGTATTCGACGACGGTTTTTGCCCGCGGATTGAACGCGTCCATCTTGCCACGCAGCGTCTTGAATTCGGCCAGTGTGATGTCGCTGGTACGACACTCCGCAGTAGCCGGCGTCACCAGGTTACCGTTCGCATCGAACACCGCTGGGCTGAATGGCTGCGTGCATTTGGCTGCCAGCGGGGTCGCGAGAATGTTGGTGGTGGTGTGCAGATCGTTCTGCGCGTGGCGGCAAACCAGCGCTTTGTCCTTGGTGAAGGTCACATCGCATTCGAGAATACCCGCGCCCATCCGCGCGGCCGCTTCATACGACTCCTTGGTGTGCTCCGGAAATAGCAGCGGCGCGCCACGATGACCGATCGAGAAGCTGCTCGGTTTGAACGCGATTTTGCCATCAGCGCACTGCTGCAGCTCCCGCTTCAAGGGGCTGTCGCTCATCTCGTTGACGAGAAAGAACGGACGGGGTCCGAGCTGGACACTGGCAGGACAATCTCGGTCGTGCGGCTCGCCACGCTTCGACGAGCGATCCAAATCGGCATAGGCAACACCGGATAGCAAACTGCAACCGATGGTGAAACTGATTAATGAGCGGCGCATGGGTATCTCCTTGTTGGAATTGGGAAACGACGCACCTCTGCCCGAGAGTCGTCCTGCCGCAAGCTAATTGAGCGCAATGACACCGGCATGACCGTCGTGCGATATAACCGTGACCGGCAAAAGACTGCTTTTTGCAGACCCCAAAACATTGCCGCCCCGCCCTTCCGCCTCTGTATAATGCCCACCCGCAAAACTGGCGACTATTTGAGCAGCACCAATCATGGCCGAGCACACCACCGTATCCGACAGTCTTTCCGCTAGCGCGCCGAATGAATCAGCACCGAAAAAGCTGTTCATCGAAACGCACGGCTGTCAGATGAACGAATACGACTCGGCGCGGATTCGCGATCTGCTCGGCGTATCGCACGGGTTGGTGAGGACTGACAATCCGGAAGAAGCGGATGTGCTACTGCTCAACACCTGTTCGATCCGCGAGAAAGCGCAGGAAAAGGTGTTCCACCAGCTCGGCCGCTGGCGGCAGCTGAAGCAGAACAATCCGGACCTGATCATCGGTGTCGGAGGCTGCGTGGCAAGCCAGGAAGGTGCGGCCATCGGCAAACGCGCGCCATACGTCGATCTGATTTTCGGCCCGCAAACGCTGCATCGCGTACCCGCGATGATCGATGCGCGCAAGCCGAGCGGCCCGATTCTGGTCGATGTCACATTCCCGGAAATCGAGAAGTTCGATCGACTGCCGGAGCCATCGGTCGACGGTCCAAGCGCGTTTGTATCGATCATGGAAGGCTGCTCGAAATACTGCACTTACTGCGTCGTGCCGTTTACTCGCGGCGAGGAAGTGAGCCGTCCATTTGACGACGTTATCGCCGAGATCGCCGGCCTCGCCGAGCGCGGCGTCAAGGAAGTGAATCTGCTCGGCCAGAACGTCAACGCGTATCGCGGTCGCAATCATTTGGGCGAGCTTGTCGATTTCGCCGAGCTGCTGACCTATGTCGCGGTGGTGCCCGGCATCGAGCGCATCCGCTACACCACTTCGCACCCCGCCGAGTTTTCCGATGCGTTGATCGCGGTCTACGCCGAACTGCCGCAACTCGTCGATCACCTGCACCTGCCGGTGCAGAGCGGTTCGGATCGCATACTGGCGGCCATGAAACGCGGTTACACCGCCGCCGATTACCTCGACCGCATCGAACGGTTGCGTCGTCATCGCCCGAATATCTGCCTGTCGTCGGATTTCATCGTCGGCTTCCCCGGTGAAACCGAACAGGACTTCGGGGATACGATGGCGCTGATCAATACAGTCGGCTTCGACAACTCGTTCAGCTTTATCTTCAGCGCCCGTCCCGGCACCCCGGCCGCCCAGCTTGAGGACACCGTATCCGCCGATACGAAGAAGCAATGGCTGGCGATTCTGCAGGCGCGCATCATCCAAAACACGCAACGCATCAGCACCGCGATGATCGGCACCGAGCAGCGCATTCTGGTCAGTCGGCCTTCGCGAAAAGATCCGGGCGAACTCAGTGGGCGTACCGAAAACAATCGTGTCGTCAATTTCCGCTCGGCGAACCAGGCGCTGATCGGCGAGTTCGTTACTGTCGTCATCCGCGAGGCGCTGCCGAACAGCCTGCGCGGCGACCTCATCATCGCGAACGAATAGCGACGACGGTTCGCGCTGATACCGAGGTCGGCCGTCATTTCTCTGCCCAACGAGCGGGGTTTTCGGAAGCTCGCGACGGGTATATCCTGACCACCCCCTTCACGGATCAACTGCCGCATTGAACAGCCCGACCCCATCCACCGCTGAAGCGATTCAGCTGACTCTCGAATCCGCCGATCCTCGCCAGCTGGCACAACTGTGCGGGCCCTTTAATGAAAACCTGCAACTGATCGAGCGAAGCCTGCATGTCACCATCAATGCACGCGGCCAACTGTTTCAGATTAAAGGCGACAGCTCGGCCACGGCTGCTGCACGTCAAGCGCTGCTTACTTTATTGAACGATATTCAACAGGGCATAGCCGTCGCGCCGGAGCAAGTGCATCTGCATCTGCGCGAGGCCGGTATCGAGATTGCCGAAGGCACCGACAACGACGCCAATGTCGCGCCGATTCCGGTGATTCGCGCAAAAAAAATAACCGTCAAACCGCGTGGCAAAAATCAGCAGGGTTACGTGCGCTCAGTACAGACGCACGACATCAATTTCGGCATCGGTCCGGCCGGCACCGGCAAAACCTATCTTGCAGTGGCATGCGCGGTCGAAGCGCTGCTCACCGATAAAGTCAGCCGTGTGTTATTGGTACGGCCCGCGGTTGAAGCGGGCGAAAAGCTCGGATTTCTACCCGGAGATCTCGCGCAAAAAATCGACCCCTATTTACGCCCGCTCTACGACGCGCTGTACGAAATGCTCGGCGTCGAAAACGTCACCAAACTGATCGAGCGCAATGTCATCGAGATCGCGCCGCTGGCGTATATGCGCGGACGCACGCTGAACGATTCATTCATCATTCTCGACGAAGCGCAGAACACCACGCGCGAACAGATGAAAATGTTTTTAACGCGGATCGGTTTCGGCTCCACTGCGGTAATCACCGGCGACGCCACCCAAATCGATTTACCGCGCGGCACACCGTCGGGTCTGACGCACGTCATCAAAGTGCTCGACGGCGTGCCCGGTATCAGCTTCACCTATTTTCAGGCGCGCGATGTCGTGCGTCATCCGCTGGTGCAGGCGATCGTGCAAGCCTACGAGCGCTTCGACAGCGACAGTGCCTCGCTTGAAAAAGCCGACGTCAAAAATACCGTGGACTCGTCGCGCGCCAATAAACACAAATCATGAATCTGTGCCTCGATATCGATAACGTCAGCAATTGCGCTGTACCTGACAATGCGCTGCTGGAACGTTGGGTACGCGCGGCCCTCGATACGCGACGCAGCGATGCCGAAATCGCATTGCGCATTGTCGACGAAGCGGAAATTTCCGACTTGAACCGTGAATATCGCGGTAAAGATTATGCGACGAATGTGCTGTCGTTTCCGGCGGATCTGCCGCCCGAATTAAATCTGCCGCACCTGGGCGACATTGTGGTTTGCGCGCAAATTGTCGAACAGGAAGCCGCCGCGCAACAGAAAACATCCGAGGCGCACTGGGCACATATGGTCGTGCACGGCACATTGCATTTGCTCGGTTACGATCACATCGAAGACGACGAAGCCGATGCGATGGAGCAGCTCGAAATTGATATTTTGCGCACGCTGAATTATCCCAACCCTTACCTGGAAAGCGATTCTGTCGATCATGTCTGACGATAAAGTGGGGCCGGAGCAGGAAGAGAAATCCTGGCTCGAAAAGATCGCCGATGTTTTTTCCGGCGAACCAAAAAGTCGCGACGATTTGCACGATATTCTCGCCGAAGCAGAGCGCAACGAAATCATCGATCGCGATGCGCTGCGAATTATGGAAGGCGCGCTTCACGTCGGCGATATGCAAGTGCGGGAAATCATGGTGCCGCGTGCGCAAATGGAATTAATTAAAGCCGATGCACCGTTGGAGAAAATTCTGCCGGTAATCATTGGCAGCAAACACTCGCGCTATCCGGTGATCGGCGAGACGGTCGATCAGGTACTCGGCATTCTGCTGACCAAGGATTTATTGCCGCAGATTCTTAATGCCAGCGGCGTCAACTTCGATATCAAAACATTGCTGCGCCCCGCCGTGTTTGTACCGGAAAGCAAACGCTTAAATGTGTTGCTGCGCGAGTTTCGCGAAAACCGCAATCACATGGCCATCGTTATCGATGAGTACGGCGGCGTTGCCGGCCTCGCGACGATCGAGGACGTGCTGGAAGAAATCGTCGGCGACATCGAAGACGAATACGATGTCGAAGACGATACTAATATTCGACGCGTCTCCGATGCGGACTTCATCGTGAAGGCACTGACGCCGATCGAGGATTTCAACGAACAATTCAACACAGAACTCGACGACGACGAAGTCGATACGGTCGGCGGATTAGTATTGCGCAAATTAGGCCATCTGCCGCAACGCGGCGAAATTACCGCCATCCAGAATTTTCAATTCAAGGTCATGAATGCAGACAACCGGCAAATTCACTTATTGCGCGTAACGCCATTGCGCTACCAGGATGAAACCGGCTGAGTACGAAGAAAGAAGATTAAGAAAAATGGGCTCCGGTTCGAATCGGCGCCAAGTGAAATACCAAGCTAACCCGCAACCAAAACTACTGCGTTTGCCACGACTTCATCAGATTTAAAATCCGCGCGGCCTGTTTTCCTGCGGTACCGGCGCGATGCGCACGCTTGCTCAACTCAGAACGCATATGGTCGAGTGCATCACCACATAAATCGCCATCGCCAAGCGTCGGTTCGCGACGGCCTCTTTCATCGATTTTTATTTGAACCATTATTTGGGAAGCGGCCTCCGGTGGTGCGGCTTTCGCTTGCGCTGCTTTGGGTTGAGCCACCTCGTTAAAATTGCCTGCGCTCATTGCGGCTGGGGCGACCTTCACCAGACGCAACGCTACATCGTCGCCGTACCAGCTTGCTACTCGCTCGGCGGCTTCACGCAATAACGGCGGGCGATGTTCTACATTGTGCGCATCGGTGGCAAGAATCGACACCCAATTGCGATCGAGAAAATAACGCGCCGTGCGCTGTGCGCGATCGCCGAATTTTCCAATCACCGCCGCCGCTGTCACTTGCACCAGACAACCCTCGTCCAGAAATGTGCGCAATCGTTCGGGCGATTTCATCAGCTCCTTGTTGCGTTCGGGGTGCGCAATCATGGGCGTGATGTTGTTTTGTCTGAGCCAGCGCACCAGACGCTCCGCACCCACCGGAATTTGATTGTGTGGAAATTCGAGCAACAGCGTCTGTTTGCCGTTCGCCGTTTTAAATAGCGGAACCGCACCGCGTTCCAGCATCGGTAATAATTCATCGCCAAAACGCACTTCACCGCCCAAGGCGATTTGTACGGGGATTTGTGCGGAAACAACGGCGCGCCGAAACGTTTCGAAACGCGAACTCAGCGATTGCAGCGTATTGTCATAACGGCCGGGATGCACATGCGGTGTCAGCACAATGCGATTAATACCGTTGTCGAAAGCGCGACGCAGCAGCTCCAAACCTTGCTCCAGCGTACGCGCACCATCATCGACACCCGGTAGATAATGGCAGTGCAAATCGACCATATCGCGCCAGGGTAACATTTCAGCCTGCCTTCGCCGGGTTATAGTTGTCAGCGAGGTAGGCGCCGTAGTCACCATACGATTCGCTTTTGCGAGTATCGGTTTGGTTCAGCGCCACGCCCAATACTTCAACACGAGTTCGGCTCAGCAACTCGATTCCTCGTTTAATTTGCGATACCGGTGTCTTATCCGCACGCACGACATACACGGCAGCATCCACTGCATTCGCCAACAACATGGCATCGCTGACCGGCAACACCGGCGGGCAATCGATAACAATTCGATCGTAAATTTCGCTCAATCGTTGCAACAACACACGCAGTTTTTGCGAGGCGAGCAACTCTTGCGGATTTGGCGGAATATCGCCGGATAACAAAACATCCAGCGTTTCAACTTCTGTTGAAGCTATACAGTCCGATAGCGACGCGGTACCTGCACACAGCGCGGATAAACCACAACGCTTGCCATTAATCGAAAATTCCTGCGCAACCGAAGGACGGCGCATATCGGCATCGATAAGAAGCACGCGCTCCAATTGCGAAAACGCCAGCGCAACATTACACGCGATGGATGTTTTTCCCTCATCACCCACCGACGACGTGAACATGATCATTTTATGGCGGGTATCGAGATTGCTCAGCGTTATCGCGGTACGCAGCGTGCGAATGGACTCGCCAAATTTACGATCGCGGTTATCGACAAAGGCATGACCGATGCGCTTTCCGTATTTACGCGAACGTTTCACATGCGGGATCAAACCCATCAAGGGCAGACCAAGTTTGTGCTCAAGGTCTTCGGCATTTTTAATGGTGTTATCAAGCATCTCCAGTAACAGCACCATCGCGATGCTGAATATCAGCGCTGCCATAAATGCCAAAGCGATGACCAGATTTCGTTTGGGAAAAGTCGGCTGCGTTGGTGCCACCGCCGGCTCGATTACGCGTGCATGCGCGGTAGCCAAATCGCCAGTCTCGTGCGTTTCACTGATTCGCTTGTTAAATAAATCGTAGAGCTGACGATTGGTTTCCACTTCCTGCATCAACGAACGATATTCCGCCGATTTTCGCGCAATACTTTGCGCGCCTGCTTTAGTGGCGCTCAGTGCCGATGATATTGCGCGCTCCTGTCCCTGCAATGCTGACTGCTGATTACCGATCGAATCGATAACGCTATTGACTTGGCGCTCCAGCGCTTCCACGGCTGCATCGCGTTCCGAAAGAGCTGCGGTCATTTTGGGGTGCATGGCACCGTAGCGTTTTGCGAGTTCGGCGACTTTTAGCTCCGCTGTAGCACGCGACTGACGGAACTGCTTAACCAGTGCATCGGAATTGATGGCGGGAATCGCAAGCTTCGCATCCAGACTTGCAGACCGCGCACTATTAACCTGATCGAAAGCATTTCTGTTTTCTGATAGCACGCGCCGTGCTTCGAGCAACTTGGTGCTGAGATCGCTGATTTCATGCGCCTGCAATGCCTGAATGCCCTGATCGGTATCGACTAAATGCTCGCGCTCTCGAAAATCCTGCAAGCGCTTTTCCGATGCATTGAGTTTCTCTTTCAATTCATCGACCCGGCTCGTCATCCATTGCGAGGCGGATCGCGTCATTGCTTCGCGGGCCTCCATGTGACTTTCGATAAACGCTTGAGCATGCGCATTGACGACCGCTGCCGCTAATGCGGGATCTTCTGCGTTATAACTGACCGAAACCAGTTGCGTTTTAGGAATCGGTGTAACTGTTAACGCACTTCCGTAACGCGTCACCATTCCGGTAAACGGATCAGCCGATTTGGCCGCCGCTTTTTCCTCGCTGGATTTTCCGTCGCTGAATTTCGGTAGCCATTGCTTGATATAGCGCTTCCATATCGGCTCGGGCGCCGGCAAATATTCGGGCTGCTCCAGTAAATTCAGGCGCGCAGTGACTTTCTCCGCAATTGGACGCGATTTCAAAATCTCAAACTGCGTCTGAAAATATTCTTGTGTCTTCGTCTCCATGCCGTAGATGTCTTGGATGGATACGATATTCGCCGGCTGCGCTTCCATCATTATCGTTGCGGTCGCACGATAAACCGGGGCGATATTTGAAACGATGACGCCGGCTGCAATCGCCGCCGCCACCGAGAATGATGCGATCCACCATTTGCGACGTTTTACGACATTCCAGTACTGACGCAAATTGATCTCATCCGCGCGCATCATTTGCTGCGTTATGCGCTCATCCAACTTTTGCATTAAATCGACCTCTAAACCGCGTCAAAAAAAGGGTTAGAAAAAACTTTGTTTGATGGTAACTATATCGCCGGGCTTGACTTGCTCATCCAGCGTAATCGAGCGCGCCTTCGGCTCGTTACCTCGCAACACTTCACCTGCCGAACGATTAGCACGCTCGGTAAAACCACCCGCCATTGCAATCGCTTTGCGTAATGTCACGCCCGGTTGATAGGGAATCGCGCCTGGCTTGTTGACTTCGCCATTCACGAAAAATGGTCGGTACTCCAGAATATTGATTGAGACAGCGGGATTGACGAGATAGCTGCCCTTTAAGCCTTTAATCAACAGCTGCTCCGCTTCAGAGATAGTTAACCCTTTCAGCGTGATGTTTCCGAGAAAGGGATAACTGATGACGCCTGAATCTCCTAAGCGAGTACGTATAGTCATGTCCTCCTCGCCATAGACCAGTATTTCAATATCGTCGCCCGGGCCGAGGCGGTACCCTGCCTCCACCGTTTCCGCGCCGATACTCATCACTGGCTGAGCCAGTGCGAACATTAACAATACCCACCGCCACATAAACTGCCTCAAGTTTTACGTTAATTTCTTTTTTGGATTCGGAAAATTGATTTCTTTCACAGCGTAAATTGGGCTGTCAGCCAATAGCGATTGCGTTCGAACTCAAGCAAATCAACATTACTGGTGCGCTCGCGCCAACTTGCATCGAGACGCCACGTCAGCCAACGCCGCATTTCGTATTTAAATCCCACTTGCGCACCGTTAGATTTCGAGTCCCGCGTTGAGTTCTGATAAGACTCTTCCGTGCGCGACAATGTGACCTCGGTACCAAAACGTGGAAGCCAGTCATGCGACCACTTTACGGAATAACTTTTGGTGTCGATGAAATCGCCCGTGCCATTGGTCTCGTTCGGAGTGCGCCGGATATCGAAATCAAACGATGAGTACGAACGCGGACGCCATGTCGTACCGAGCTCCCATACCATATTCGACCCATCGACCCGCTCGGATGCCGAAAAGTTTTTGCGCTTGTGGCCAATTCGCACCGAGTTAGTTGTTTGCCCGGTGGCATCCCACTCGGCGCCAACCAACGCAGTGTGCTCCTTGCTGTCGAGGCTCGCTTCTCCCGGGCGTTGCTCGGAATACTCGATCTCTCGTTGACGGCCTTCCAGCACTAACGCCGTGTTGGGAAATGCTCGCCATAAAAATGCTGCGCCATAGCCTTTTTCATCGCGATCGAAAAAACGCGTCCGATCGCGATGGTTGTCGTAACTGTGGTCGAGATAATCTGCGCTGAGACGCAAGCGACCTTTCGCAGTACGCGCACCAAATTCATACATCAAGCCGAGAGTTTGCTGGGTGAACTCATCCGGCTCATTCACCGTCGTTGTCTCCGGATCAATGCCTTCGGTCAACACCGTACCGCGAGCTTCATGGGCCTGGTTATAGCCGGCGCGTAAATTAAACCGGTGGCGATAGCCCGGCTCAAAACTTCCGCGCGCGAATAGTTGGCGATCGACAAAATTGTCATCGCTACTTTCGCTGTACGTAGAAGCATCGGCCTGAGCACCGAACAACCAACTCGCCGTATTGAACGGCACGAGCGCCGCTATTTCGGGAATCACATGCGTGACAATCGAATCGACTTCGTTGCGATTGCTCTCGAAAATATTGTCGTCGTAACCGACCTTGGTCACCAGCGCGGGATAAATCCGAACCGGGCCGGTATCGAAATATCCAGCCTTCTGCTGAAACTCTTTGTCGGTCGTGAGTGGTGCCGCAAATGCAGCGATTGGAAAAAGGATCAGATTCGCTTGAAGCAAAGTTTTTGATAACTTCATCGATGACGTCCTGTTGCGAAAAAATGTGCCGGCATGCAGCCAAGATTAAATGCTACATCCGTGCCAAAAGGTTTATTCCCGCTACGGTAAAGCGACGAGCGGTACCCGAATGCCGAAAAAGACGTTAACTTAACAAGGGAACAAATAGCAGAGGACCACATCACACTAACGCAACCCTTTTCGAATTTCGGAATGAAATACTGTTGGGAGATTCATCATGACGAATAAAGCGCAAAAATTTATATTCGCAATCGCAGTAATGTCGCTCCCATGCACCAACGTAACTCAAGCGGGCACCACTATTCGCATGCAAGGTGTGAATCTCTCGGGCGCCGAATTTGGCGGCTGTACGAAAACGGTAAAATACGGCTCGCAATATATTTATCCAAAAAATGAATTTTTTGATGCATTTATCGGACATGGCATGAATGCATTCCGTATTCCGTTTTGCTGGGAGCGCATACAACCCAACCCTTCGCAAGATCTCGATGCTGCTGAAGCAAGCCGTCTTGACGCCGCCGTCAATTACGCAACCACGCGCGGAGCCTATGTGATTATCGATCCACATAATTACGGCGCCTATTGGGGCAAACGATTTGGCGCCGGCACCACCGACGACATGTTTGCCGATTTATGGCGACGCTTGGCTGAACGCTACAAAAACAACGATCACGTGGTTTTCGGATTAATGAATGAACCGCATGGTATTACCAGTCAAACATGGCTCAGCGCCGCGAATGCCGGCATCGCGGCAATTCGCAGCACCGGCGCCAACAACTTAATTCTTGTTCCCGGCACGGCATGGACCGGCGCTCATAGCTGGAATAGCATTTCTTACGGCACACCGAACGCCGTGACGATGCTGAATGTTAAAGATCCCGCCAATCATTACGCCTACGAAGTCCATCAATATTTCGATCAAGATTCTTCCGGCACCAAACCCGATTGCATTAATGAAAATATCGGCGTGAAGCGTATTGCCGAATTCACTGCGTGGGCTAGAACCAACGGAAAACAAGCATTTCTCGGCGAATTCGGCGGCGGAAAAAATGATGTTTGCTATAAAGCCGTTTACAACTTACTCGCCGACATGCAAAAAAATCCCGACGTCTGGATCGGCTGGAGCTACTGGAGCACAGGGCCGTGGATTCAAAACTACATGTTTGCGTTACCGCTTGTTCAAAAAACCGGCGAACTCTCCCAGCTCGATGTATTGAAACAATTCCTGGGCAGCTCCTGTGCCAACACAGGAGGCTGCGCGCCAAACCCACCCACGCTGACAGTGCCATAACCGTTTAACGAGCTCCCGTTAGTTGAGAGATCGGCAGCCGAGTATCCGCCATGAATAATGTTTCTCGCGGATCACGCGCGCTGATGAATGCGCCAACGCAAAACCACATCAACGCTGCAATTTTGATCGAGAATAACGAGTTCGAAATTAGCAGGCTTAAACTGAACGCGATCATTACAGCGTTCTTGATAAACCGCGATCGAGCGTTGGTCCCAACAACAGCGATCGAGTAATACACCAGCAAAAATGCCAGTACGAGCAACGATTGGCAGACAATGAAATAGGTTAAACCGCTATCGGCAAACCTGTTAACCAGCGACAACCTCACTCCCAGAAGCGCATTTAAATCGAGAGTGCTTAGCGACCAGAATGTATAAAAGATACGACCAGTAAAATTATCGGCGGGGTGCGTGACATTCAATGCTTGAATCAACAACCATGCTCCGCCTACAACACCCACAAAAATTAAAAATGAAAACTGTTGCGGAAAGCGCGAAAAAAACAACCGAAAGGCGATGAGCACCAGCGAACACGCAAAGCCGTAACGACTATCGGATAGCAGCAAAATTGCGATCAGCGCCAGCACCCAATAGCTTTTCACGCGAATCGACAGGTGTTGCCATCCCGCCAGTAATACCGCTAACGACACCACGATAAAGTTGCCTAGTGAGACGGGCTCCAAAAACACCGACGACGCTCGCAGCCAATCGACGAACGGCAGAAAAAATCGCTCATCAGGACGGGTTCCGCTGACGAATACCGTGGATTCCGTATTCCAGAAATCGCTTTCAGAAAAGCCTCGTGTATTGATGTAATAGGCTTTCACGTTAAAAAAATCGGCATAGGCATTGGGTAGAAATACTTCTACAAATGCAACGGCAGCTACGACGAACGTGAGGCGGTAAAGCAATTTGTAGGGCTCGCTGCGGTATGCCAGCCCGAGCGCTAGAAAAACGAAAATGATTGCCATGTCGCGCACCGGCTTAGGTGCAATTTCCTGCGCGTACATAAACCGGAGCAATGTAAAAACCAGATACAACGCAAAGGCACACAGTAGTGTCAGCTGGTCCTTATGCAGACCGCGCCTGATAATTAAAAACACCGATGCCGACATCAACATAACTTCGCAAAGCACGACATGTGCCTGCGACATTCCGACGATTCGCGCATTGACGAACGCCAATATCCAATTGAATAGCAAGGTGCCCCAGATCACCGCCTCAATCTGGCTGTCGCGACCATCGTCAATGTGTGGATAGTTAGCCCATGCGCTGGTCATTGCTTCGATCCTGTCGTGGCCCTGCTCCACACCACATGCGCGAGAAACACCGGAATGCCGATAACGTAGCGACGAAATAAACGGCGCGGCTCATTCACAAGACGAAACAACCACTCCAAGCCATTGCTGCGCATCCACATCGGTGCTCGCGGAAATCGATCCGCTGCGAAGTCGAGTATCGCACCGCCGCAGACAATTAAAGCCGGCCCTGTATCAGTGTCGCGCAGCGTCGAGGCGACTTGCTCCTGCTTCGGCATACCCATCGCGAGCACAATCAATTTCGCGTGTTGTTTATACGGCGCTAGCGCGTCGGCATATTGAGATACAGGCGCGAAACCATCGCGAAGAACCACATCGCCTAAATGCCCTCTGGACAAAGCACGCGCCCCACTTTCCAGCCAGGGATTTTCGGTTCCAAAGAAGAATATCGGTGCATCCGGATGCATTCGCGAAAACTCACGGACGAGTATCGGAATCAGATCGGTGCCATTCATGTTGAGGCCTTCGTCGCGTCCGAATAATTTCAGGGCTATGCGCATACCCGCGCCATCGCGCAGGATTAAATCGCTAGCGAGAAAATTCTGGCGGAAGGCCTTGTCCCGGACCAACAAATTACCGGCATGTTGATTGAGAAAATCGATCACGACTCGCCGCTCACCGGCATCGGTCAACACTTCGGATACGAAACGATTGCGCTCTTCGGAGGTGTTGATGATGCGCGCACGATCGATCGCCTGCACCAATGCCTCGCGCGATATGACTTTCGTTTCGCGCCGGTATATTTCGTCGAATTTTTGCGCGACGGCACTCCAGGAATAACGTTGCGCAAACTGCTGCGCCACCAGCTTGTCAGTCGCCTTATAGCCCCTCATTGCGGATTCGATTGCGGTACAAAACGCCGACTCGTTCAGCTCGAACAGCTCGCCGATACCCGCTTCGTTTACAAAAAGCCGGAACGACGGAATTGCACTGAGAATTGGCACCAAGCCATACGACATCAGCTCAACCACCGCTATACCGAACCCCTCGTAAGTCGAAGCGCTGAGAGCAAATCGACTACGGCCGATAAGTGCCTGTATTTCCGCATCGGTCGGATTCGAAATTACCGTGATAAATGACTCGGCGTGCAAACGTTTTATTTCTGCAACGACATCGTCATAGTTTCCGCCATCGGTGCGCCCGGCAATAAACAAATGCAATGAATCATCGCTAGCGGCCGCAGCCGCGAACCAACGCACGAGGTTTACCAGATTTTTATTTTCCGAGAAACGACCGACGTATAAAAACCCATTGGCCGCGGCGTCAATTTCAGCATCGCCGAATTTCCGAAAACGTACTCCGTTTTCGACGACTTCAAGATTTCGCGCGATTGGCGCGAACAAATCTCTGTCGGAGTACGAGCTCGCCGCTACCGCATCGGTCTGCGAGAGTGAAAATGGCGTTACGCTTCGGAAAAACAATTGCTTCAATCGATAAAAAGATTGCGTATGGAAAATTCCGCCGTGTGTCGACAGGATCAACTTTCCTTTGAACATGCCAAAACGCTTTAACAGCGACAGATAATCGATAAAAAAATCCACTGCATGCACATGGACGATATCGGCCTTGGTCACATAATGTCGTACCGACGGCGCTATCGGATAACGCTTCGAGCCGATGTGGGAGACACGATACACCGGCACATCATCGATGACTTCGTGTGCATGCAATACTTGATCGTTCTGAAAATTGGTATTGAGCGTCACTACCGATACCGCGTGTCCGTCCCCCTGTTGTACCGAAACCAAGTTACGCACAAAGTCTTCCAGGCCACCATACGATGGATGGTATTGCCTGACCACGTGGACAATGCGCATGGTCATGCCTCCTTAATGGTAATCGGTGGCGATACGCGCGGGCGCCCTTTGCCGAGCAACCACCGCTTCAGCCAGCGCTGCATTGGCGGTTCGATATATTTTGCGAGCAGCCATGCCGGAATCAAAATAATTGCCAGCGTCGCGAACGACAGTAATTCGAACGGAACACGGCCATCCGTCATCTCATACGCACCGCGAATCATGCCTCGGCCAATTGAATCGTTGATCAAGTAAAGCGGATAACTGACCGCACCAAAAAACATTAACAATCGAGTGCGAAAAATCGCTTGGACTCGCTCGACGGTAAACAGCAGGAACACCAACGCGGGTAACGCGACCGTCATTGCCACGGTGCCGACACTTTCCGTGTTATACGCTATTGCGTTCAATACCAGTAAAGGCGGCAACCACCGATGCTTCGTAAAGCGGTATAAATAGATGTACATGCCGAACAAAAACCATGGCAGATACGTGCCGATCAGCATTTTTCCGCACAGGCTTCCAATTTTGGCGGCGGTGTCGGCATCGAGGAAAATGCTCAATTTAATAGCGGCCAGCAACAAGGCAGACAGTGCCGTCAACGCGAAAAACGATCGGACGCGCCCCAACACGAAAAACAAAAACCCGAACATCGCGTAGAAACGAAACTCAACATATAACGACCAGAAGCCGCGCTCCAAGCCATCGGTTGCAATGCCCGTTACGCCGGAAATAAAACTGGCACCCAACAATGTCAGCCCCGGCAGCAAGTCAATAAGGCGCGGAACGCCGCCCGGCCGGTACGGCAAATAATGTGAAATTGTCCATATGAACAACGTCGCCACCAGCATCGCCGGGAATAATCGTATCCAACGCTGAGCCATAAACCGCAAAAAATTCGGCGTTTTATCGAGCGTCATGAAAATTACATAGCCGGAAATGATAAAAAATAATTCAACGCCGAAATAGCCGAACTGCAACGGTGATTGATAACGATAAAACTCTGAACGCGGCACATGGTCGATGTGCGCAAAATAATGCAGCCCTATTACCATGAGAATTGCGAGCCCCCGCAACCCGTCCAGAAAATCAATTCTGCCGGTCGATTGCATCGAGCTGGGTGCACCAGACATTGCCCATCCCTCAGAGTTTATTGATCACAACGGCTATTCAGAAACGAACTTCAGCATATTCTGAGAAATCGTCGACCACGCGAGCTCGGCTTCGAAATAGCTTTGCTTTGGCTCGCGCAGCGCGGCATCGAACGTCGACAACATATCCGTCGTATTTTCGTAACAAAACACG
Organism: uncultured Spongiibacteraceae bacterium; assembly: GCA_946480345.1. The sequence goes on along the minus strand of CAMLJR010000022.1, from coordinate 3,713 downwards.
CGGGGAGTATTACGCCGTTTGATTTCATCGGTACATAGCGCCATTACCGGAATTCCCGACGCTAAATATTCATACATCTTCATCGGGCTGCGCCCCATATTGGCTTTAATCGGCCGCAACGGCAGCAGCCCTAAATCAGCATGCTGCAAATACGCAGGCACTTCGGTGTAAGGCCTCGATCCGAGAACGAACACATTTTGGAGCTGCTCGAATTGCGCGAGCTGGGATACTTCGCCGAGGCCGATGATATAAAAATCAGCTTCCGCGCGAGCCTTCGCCAGATTAAACACCGCATCGAAATCAAACCGAAAATCGAGCGCTCCGACATACACGCATCGCTTTCGTCCATTGTTCCGATATTCCGGCGGCTGCGGCTGCGGCTTAGCGAACAACTCGTAATCGACGCCATTCACCAGCACCAGGCCAGGCTTGGTGTTGGCGAATGTTTCGTTGAGAAATTTCATCACCGGGCCGGACGTCGCCACCAGCGCGTCGCATTGTCGAACCAGATTCGATTCGAGAAGGCGCCAATTTTTTAAACCCATCTGGCTGTAGATATCGGTGGGGCGATAAATCAGTTTCCTGTAGCGCACATGACGCAGCAGGCCCATCAATTTGGGATCGTCGACGAGCACCAGATCGAACTCATCAATTTTAAGCTTTGCGCAAAGACGTTGAATTTCATCGGCGCGTGGAAAAGCCCAGTCAAAACCATCGCGAACCAGCAAGCCGCAGGGAATTAATGTGCGAGGAACATAGGTATGCAGATTTTCGTTAACCTGCTGCAACTTTCCCGCTCGCTGCATGCGCTCCTTCACGGCCCCGTACTTTAAATAGTGCACCGGACTCACGGATGTCGACACGTACAGAATCTGGTGGCCCGCTAGCGCCAAACTGTTCGCCAAATGATGGCTGCCCACTCGATAAAGGCTGTCCCAATAGGTATGGCTTAAAAATAATATTTTCATTGACTGGGTCGTCGTAAAAACTATTTGGTTGTTGCTTCTGCGCTAAATCGGATCGGCTCGATATTTCTGCGCGTGCGCATGCTTTTGGTTTCCGGTTTGAAATAGGCGGTCCACATGCGCAACTTATCCAACAGCCGGTTCGCTTTGAATTGATTGCGCTGGCGCATCGAAAGCGGTTCGCTAACAAAGCGTTGCTCGCCGATCATCGACGGAATGCTGCGCTCGTGAATCGGAAACGGATAAATGCCGAGATTGTCGACACCGTGCTCCCAGTAACGATCCATGAATGCATCGACCGGATAACGAATAGTGCGACCGAATTCCACAAAAGCCCGTGCGCCGTCCTTCGTCAGTAAATACCCCTGGGTACCCAACGCATAACTCGTAAAACGAATTAAATGATGGTACCGATCCAAAAACGGAGATTTGGCGTAACGCCAACGCGCGGGAATTTTTGTGTACATGCGTAGATAGGGAATACCCATCGCGGAAAAATCATGATTCGCGAGGAAATGCAGATAATCCCAATCCAGCTGCACATCATCTTCAAGTACTACTATTTGTTCGTAATCGGATTGCAACAACCACGTCCAGAGAGCGTAGTGGCTTGAATACGCACCAAGCTCCCCCGCGCGCAACGTTCTACCGTGATGAAGAATGCTGTCGTCCGCTCGATAGTTAAGATCGCCGCCCAAGCGGGTATGCGCGTCGAAGAAACTCCAATCAAGTGCGGCATCGCGGGCTGCCTGCGAGAATTGAGTCCGTCTCTGTTCGGCATCGGCGAGGCTTATCACCCAAACTTTAGTTTCCGTCATTGGTTGGTCGTCCGTAATTCAAATGCAGACACTTAACCCGAAACCGCGACGCTGGTTCGGTTTTTGTGCAGCAGAAAATAAATCGTCGCAAGCAGCGAGAAAAAGACTGCTCCACTGACCAGCAGCCTGATCGGCAACTCAAAATTGCCGAGTCCGATTTTCAACAATGCAACAGCTGCGCCGAGAACAAGCGCAACCAATGTGCCTTTTGCAAGCTCGCGCAGAACGTCGATCGCACTCACTTCCATCCACGGTTTCAATGCAAGGTGCGCCAATGGGGCGATCACGATGCCGCTCGCCACCATTGCGGCAACGACACCGGGCAGTTCGAAATTCAGACCGATTAAACACAGCGCAGTCAGAATAATCGTGCGCTGAATATTCAGCGCGAAATAAGCCTTCGAATCGCCCACGGCAACCAGCACGGGGCCGTTGAAAAACATCACGCAGTTGATCGCGCCAAGCACACAAAGCGCCTGTAGTATCCATGCGGTTTGCGCCCACTCGGCGCCAAACATCAGCAGTATCAGTTCGCGGGCGAACATGAAGATGTAAGTAAAAATTGGGAAGGCGACCATCGACACGAGGTTGAGAAAGTTGAAATACACTTTCCGCAACGCCGCTGGATTGGTCTTTTCCTTGGCCATATACGGCACCGCGACGTTCGAAAATACTTTTGAAAGCAGCTCCAGCAGTGCTTGGTAAATTTTTTGGCCAACCGAATAGAAACCTAATGCAGAGGCCCCGATAAAGTGCCCGATAAGAAAAGTGTCGATTCTCTGATAGAACGCTTCGGTCAGACGCGCACCGAGTAAATGTTTTCCGTATGAGTAAGGGCCGCGCAATAACACGCCATCTGCACGCTTTATAAGCGCGGGCCGCCAGCGCGAAGCGGTGTATACCGCAATGCCATCGACGCCTACTTCGACCAGCGTTTTTACGATCAACGCCCAAACACCATAACCGCGCATCGCAAGCGTCACGCCGACAATACCGGCGAGCGTGGTGGCTATCAGCCCGCGCATCGCCAATGCTTTGAACCGAAGCTGTTTTCGCAACAACGCTTCCGGTACACGCACCGCAGCCGCCATTGGGATCGTGACTGCGGTAATTGCAAAAATCAGCACCGCATCCGCGTGTTCAATCAACAGCGGCGCGACCCACGGCGAGAGACCGGCTAATGCGAAACCGATGGTCAAGCTGGTGGCAATTTGCGCGTAGAAAATCGCGGAGTCCTGACGATGATTATCGTCGTTACGCTGCACAATAAAATCAGCGAGACCGCCCTCGCCCAGCACTTGAAACACCATCAGATATGCGGCAACCAAACTGAAAATGCCGATTTCCGCAGGCGTGAGATAGCGAACGGAAACAAAAAACACCGCCAAGTTGATCACGCGGCTGCCCCAACCTCGGATAGCAGACCATGCGACACCTTCCAGCAACTTCATATTTACCCCAAATAAAATGGCGCCAATGGCGCCAATCGGAAAGAGTCGTCGCCGCGCTCGACGACTCTTTCATTTACTTAACTTTGGCTGCTGCAAAATTTAATAAGCGTTGCGTGAAAACTTAATAGGCATTGCGCGAAAACAATGAAAACGGCGTTTTAATCAGAATGATCATATCGAGCCAAATCGACCAGCGATTGATGTAATCGATGTCATATTCAACCCGATGCAACATCTTATCCAGCGTCTCGGTTTCGCCGCGTAAACCATGGACCTGCGCAAGACCGGTAATGCCCGGTTTAATGCGATGGCGCATCATGTACGAGCAAATATATTGCGAATAAAAACCATTGTGCGCCAACGCATGAGGGCGCGGACCAACCAACGACATTGTGCCCATCAAAACATTAAACAATTGCGGCAATTCATCGATACTCGTGCGACGAATAAATCGTCCAATCGGCGTGACGCGATCATCA
>CAMLJR010000021.1 GCA_946480345.1 uncultured Spongiibacteraceae bacterium | reverse complement strand
TTCATGAGCTCTCATTGAGGGAGCTGCGTTGCGGCGACGTGCGACGCCCTTTTCCTCGCCACATGCCAATGCGGAACGGCGCCAGCATCAAGCCCAACCAAGTTTGCGGATAATCCGGCATACCGCCGACGCCGATGTCGTCGCTCGGGCGTTCGCCCTTTGGCAAATAGAACGTGCCGAACACGTGATCCCACAACACCACATCGCCGCCGTAGTTGGAATTACCTTCCTCGATGTTCTTTGCATGGTGGTATCTGTGATTGTTCGGCGCGCTGAAGATATATTCGAACGGGCCGAGTTCGACATCGACGTTGGTATGCTGAAAACGGCCGATCACGCGGCTGATGATGCCGGCGACAAAAATGATTTCCACCGGTGCCTGAATCAACGTGTAGGGAACAACCCAGATAAGTCCCGATACGAATTGCTCGATCGGATGCGAGCGCATGCCGTTGAACCAATACAGCCGCTTTGACGAGTGATGTACCGAATGCCAGCGCCACATGAACGTGTGCTCATGCATCCAGCGATGGTACCAATAGCGAAAAAAGTCCATCACGACGAGTAATAGCAACACCTGTAGAACCGGATGCAGCGCTGTCGGCCAGAAGCTTTTGATCGTATCGGGCGGCAGCTGCTGGTGAATCCATCCCACCAACCAGGCCGTAGTAAAGATTCCCAGAGGCCCAAGGATGATGCCGAACAGCGATCCGCCGCCGAACGCCACCAGGACATCAACGCCACTATCGTTGCCGCTGCGCAGCCATCTCCTGCTCCACGGCATCAATCGTTCGAGCGGTGCCATGATCGCGCCCATCACAAGCAAAGCCATCATCAGGACGAGCACGTCCTGAGCTGCCAGCCCGCGCTCGACCAGTTCGAAACCAACAACAAACCCGGCAATGAGGAAAGTCGGAAACAGGCTGACGGCAATAATTTTGCGCGCCAATGTTTTTTCGAAACGTTCCGAGCGTGCATCCAACCATCGCCAAAGCGGCTGGAACGGCGCCATGATCAGAAACGAGATTGCGGTTTCAATCCAATGAAACGGAAGCGTCAGAAAGTAAACCGCCCGGCGCCAACCGGACGACTCGGCGCTAACTGCGGCAGTGAGTTGCTCCATAAGATCATCCTCTTCCGACCATCGCTATAGACGAGAGCCTGAATCATCTGAACTTCGCCAGATCTTTTGACAGGCGTTTAAACGAAATACGCATCGAGGTGGGATTTCGTTTTCGGTGAATACCTCGAATGTGGGCCATTAAACTCGCGCCGTTTGACAGGGCGCAAGCAGGCTGGCGTTACAGTTTCTTAATGATATGGGGCCAGACATGCGCGATCCGGCTAGCGCTGTAATTCATGAATCGCTTCGGCCAGCGCAATGACCGACAACGGCGCCGAGCCTTCCGCTTTATTGCTGAGCGTGACAAAAGCGTTTTGACCGCCCGTGACCGTACCAGCAATTACCCGCGCCAATGCCTGTCGCGTTTCGATATCCGCATCGTGAATGCGATCGTAGGGCTCGTATTGTTGTGCCGCATCCTCGTAGCCGTAAGCGCCGTGCAATGGATTTAAATTCCACCGACACACCAAAGGTCCCGGCCATAGCGCACGCAAAATCGGTAATTGCTCCGCTATGCGCGGCATTTTCGCGTGCAATCCCATGCAGTAAGTTGCGCCGGTATCGCGCAGAACAGAAATGAAAACTGGCGTCAGCCATTGCGCATCGCGCACCTCGATGGCGATCGCTGCATCGGGCGCAGTCGCACGCACATCTGGAATCGCACGCAATAAATCGTGCAGGCGCGAAATCAGCCGAGGCATTTGCGTCAGCCACGGAATCGGCAACGGACTGATCTGAAATACCAATGCGCCAAGCTTGCTGCCGAGCCCCATTAGTGCAGGCTCGACGAATTCGCGCAGTGCGATTTCGACATCGAGAAAATTGGGATTGATCCGCATGCCCTTTCCGCTTTCATCGCGGATCAATGCATCGGTAACCAATGACGGTGCTTTCACGACGAAACGAAATTCGGCCGGCACTTGCGCGGCGTATACAGCAAACTGCGCAGCGCTTAGCGGCCGATAAAAGCCGCGATCGATACTGACTGCACGCAACAGAGGATGTTGCGAATACGCGGCGAGGCCGTAACGCGACAGTGTCGATTCGGAATAATCGCCGTCCCAAACGCTGCCGGCCCAACCGGGATAACTCCACGATGAAGTGCCGAGATATACATTGGCGGGCATCGAAGCCGAGAGTTCGATCACTGCCGCATCGGGTGTTGCCGCCCGCACTTTTGAGGCAGCTTGCTTATTGGGTTCAGGAAACAGCGAATTTTGCATAATCGATCATCGTAGCCGGAGGACTTCTGCCCGTACGAGAACTACATGCGCTAGAAGGTGCCCGAAATCGGCTACAGTAGCACTTGAGCTCCAAATCGAGCATTTCTGAACACGGGGGCATAACGTGAACATATGAACAAACTTAGTCCTATGCCGGTAGTTACCAAAGGCCTCGCGTTCGTGGAATTCTCCGGTAGCAAACCCGCACTTTTGCGAGATCTGTTTTCGCAAATGGGATTGCGACAATACGACCACAGCCAGCGTCCGGAAACGACCCTACATCACTCCGGGCAGATTTTTTTTATTTCCAATCCATGCAACGGCGGCAACGCCGAGCATTTTCGTGCACGTCATGGACGCGGTGTATCCGCCATAGGATTTCGTGTGGAAGACGGCGCCGCGTCCCAGCAGCAGGCGCTGGCGCTGGGCGCCGAGGTGGCAGAAATTGGCGATTATCCAATTCCCGCCATTAAGGGTGTGGGTGGATCGTTGATTTATCTGGTAGACGATCGGGCCTGGCGGGAATTGATTCGCGGTTTTTCGAGCGACCTGCCGGCGCAAACGTTTAATCAGCTTCGACGCGTGGATCACCTCACCCACAATCTGTACCAAGGCGGGATTGCCCGCATGAAGGATTTTTATAAACGGATATTTGGCTTTGAACCAGTACGCCATTTCGATATCGAGGGGAAAAAAACCGGTCTCTTCAGCGAAGTGATAGCCAGCCCATGCGGCAACATTATTATTCCCCTCAACGAAACCAAAGATGACAAATCGCAGATCGCCGAATATTTACGCGAATACAACGGCGAGGGAGTGCAGCACATTGCGCTCGAAACTGAAAATATTTACACCACCGTTAAAGCGTTACGTGCGGCGAATATCGAGTTTCAGGACACTCCGGATACTTACTACGAAGTGGTTGATAAGCGACTCCCGGGACACGGAGAGTCAGTGGCCGCGCTGCATGCCGAACGCATTTTAATTGATGGCGGCGAGCGTCAAGGCGGTGGCTTTTTGCTGCAGATTTTTACCAAAAACAGTATCGGGCCGATTTTTTTTGAATATATCCAGCGCAAGGGTAATCGCGGCTTTGGCGAAGGAAATTTTCAGGCGTTGTTCGAATCGATCGAGTTGGATCAGGAGCGCCGCGGCGTGCTCTAACGCTTACGCTATGTCGCGCGTTGCCAGATTTTTTTCACGCGCGAGCAACGGTTTGCTAATTGCCTTCAGCATTTTTTCGACTTGGTAAGCCAACACCGGCGTGTGGCTTACATCGCCGAGATAATCGACGCGTACGTTTCCAGCGATCGATAAGTCGCTAAAGGCGAGCTGCAATTGGCTGGGGTGGTTGAAGGATTCATTCACGCTGGCGGTATAAATAAAGTGCAAATAAGCCCTGCGTTCGAGCATGTTTGCGAGCAGCCGATGCGCCTCGGCGTAGCCGATATATTTGTAATCCACTAACTCGGTTTGGCTCGGTGCTCCGGGCTGATAAAGACCGACAAACCGCAGCAGACGGCGATAAAGCCGATAACAAAAAGACCTGAGCTTGGCTTGGGGAGTGGCAATCGCGAAAGGATCGATCATAAAGACGCCGGCGATATTCAGATCGGCCTCGGCGCTGCGCAGAGCGGCTTCCGCGCCCGAGCATAGGCCACCCAGATAAATGCGTTTAACTCCCGGCTGCGCACGCAGTAGTGCGATGGCCTCCTCGATTTGTAATTGGGTGCGCTCCTGCAACTGCTTATCGCTGTAAACGGAACCGCTGTCCCCCAAAGAGTCGAGATCGAAGCGTAAACAGCAAAAGCCTGCTTGAGCCAGTTGGCGCGCCAAGCGGGTGTAAAGACGGAACGGACCGGCCTTAGGCGTCAGCCCCGCATTAATCAATATGCAGGCAGGTCCCTGCTGCCAGTTCTGCTCGCGAGTCATTACGCCGACCAGCGATCGATTCAAACCAAACTGCACAGCTTGTTCGACGGTCATTGGGTTTGCACCTTGTTCAGATTGGCCACGAGTGCGGCCGCAAGTTCGCCCGAAATTCCGGTATCCGCCAGCAATTGCTCTAACCCTTGATAACGGTACCAGTTGGGTCGGGAAAGATGGCTCAGGTGATCGAGGGGCGCCGGCACGTTGAAGTCTTCCAGTTCGTTTAATAGCTGCGGACCATAGTGGAAACCCAATAGCTCCTCGCCGCTTGATCGACGCCATTGCGGCCACAACGGAAGGATTGGTCGCATACGTTTGCGCAATGCGCGTTGCGCTTGGCGTAATTGCAGTAAATGATCAGCGCCATCGTTAACGGGCGCCCACAGGAATGGCGCCGCCAAACCTTGCCGCTGAGCAAACTCCTGCGCTAACCCGCCTCCCAGACCTATGCCCAGGATTAACTTGGTGCAGCTTGGCGCTCGCGCCTCAAGTTGATTCCAGGCATCAAGCAAATTTCTGCGCCAGTGGTTCAGGCTGGCTTCGGATTGCTCGCCTATGGAATCGCCCGAGCCATAAAAATCAAAACGCAAACTGGCTACACCGGCATCCGCCAATTTGAGTTGCAGCTTGCGCACGACAAACTGAATGTGAGTCCAATCGCTGCCTATGGGCGGACAGATCAACACTGCGCCACGCGCCTGCGCAATACCCAGAGGCGGTTGAAAATAGCCGTAGAGTTCGGACTCGGGCCCGAAATAAAACGCATCGCCGTTAAAACTTTGATTAAGTGGAACGGAGGCAATGCTGGCCCGCCCTTGCGCGCTATCGATCTGGCGAGCAATTACCGCAAGGGTTTCGCGCAGCAGATCCATGCCCTCAAGACGATAATTAAGATCCGCATCGATGGCGATGAGCGCCTGTAGACCGCTGAGCGAGCTGCCGCCCAGATCGAAAAAGTTATCGGTGCGATTGATGGATGCGACCCGCAAAATATCTCGCCAAATTTTTGCCAATTTTTCTTCGGTAGGCCCGACAGGAGGGTTTTCCGGACGCGTGGATTTAATCAGGCTATCCGGATGCGGCAGGTTAAGCCTGTCCACTTTCATATTGTGGTTGAGGGGCAACGCGTCGAGAGGAATATAGCGACTGGGCACCATGTAGTCGGGTAGCTGGCTGCGCAGGTAATCGCGCACCACACCGAGGTCCTCGCTACTTCGATCGCCAAAAACAACATAGGCAAGCAGGAGTTGCTCTCCTTCCGGAGGCGTATAGGAAACCACTAAACCATCTTTTACCCCGGGGGCTCGACGTAAACTGAATTCCACTTCGGCCAATTCGATCCGCATCCCGCGCAGCTGGATTTGGAAATCGCGTCGGCCGAGCATTTCCAATTTACCGTCGTCGTCCAGCCTGCCTATATCGCCGGTCAGATAAATCCTGTCTTCACCATAGCTTTTGTATTTCTCGGCGGTTAACTCAGGCCGCTGCCAATAACCCAAGGTAATCCCCGTGCCGCCGAAAGCGATTTCGCCGATCTGGCCGTTGGGCACCGGCTGTAGCTGCGAATCCAGAACATACAGGTTTGCGTGCGGGAAGGCCTTGCCGACATACGTTTTAGTTACCGGCAATGGCTCGACTACCCGGTGAGTCGCGCCCATGCAACTCACTTCGCTGCAGCCATAAATGACGTAGATCTCGGCCTCAGTGAATGTCTCGCGCAATTGCGTCAATAACTCTGGCGGAACCATATCGCCGCCGGAAGACGCATGGCGCACATGCCGAAAAGTGCTCAAGGGCAGTTGCAGGCGATTAATGTGGCCGAGCAGGTTTTTCAGCAGGCTGGGGCCGATGTGAAAGAAAGTAATCTCACGCAGGCTTTCGAGCATCGATACCGGGTTGAGAATATGTTCGCGATCAAGCAACAGCAGGCAGCCGCCACTAACGAGAGGCAGCAATAATTCAAAAACACTGATACTGAAAGTAAAGCGCGCGACCGCGGGTATCAGATCATTCTGGTTGACGCTGTACGCTGTCTGAGCGCCGAAAATATGACTGGCCAAATTCGCTTGACTGGCCATCACCCCTTTAGGTTTTCCGGTAGTGCCCGAGGTGTAGAAAATACTCGCCAGCTGGCTTGGCGCTATATCGATTTCCGGATTGGTGACCGGATAAGCATCCCAATCGAGGCAATCAAGACAGAAGATTTCCGCATCAACCGTGGGCAGGCGTTGCATCAGCCGCTCGTGGGACAGAATCAACCTCGGCTTTATATCGTCCAACACCATCGCTAAGCGCGCGGCTGGATAACTGGGATCGAGCGGCACTATGGCGCCACCGGCTTTGTGAATGGCCAGCAGCGCAATGATGTAATCCGGGTTCGGTTCGAAAAACAAACAGAGTGGCTCGGCCTTCAAACCTTGAGGTTGCGCAAGCCGGCTCAGCAAATAGTGCGCGAGCCGGTTGGCTTTTTGGTTCAGTTCGCCATAGCTAAGACGTTGATCGCGATAACGCAGCGCTATCGCAGAGGGAGTTTGCTGGGCACAGTTTTCGAAGGCGCGAATAACAAAAGACATGGAGTGAGCCGGGCCATTACAAGCAAATAGGTAAGTATGTCTGCACCCGGATCAAGTGTGTAGTGATCATGCGATAGACGAGGTCGACGTTCGGCAATGATCGCATAACGCGCCCCGCTCGTTGCTCGGGAAAATTAGCGGTGCGATTTTTTGTTTGCATCATGCGAGGAACTCTCGACGGCGTAAATCCTCCCAAACCTATGACGCCTCAGGTAGCCGCCGGAGTCACCGATGCACACATATTCGTATGCGATTCTCGAAGCACCTTCCACATTGGGTCTGGCGACCGAGGGTGTAGAACGCCTACCCCATCGCCTGCTGGAGCTAGGTTTTGCGGATCGGATCAAGGCGCGCCACGCCGGTCGGCTGGAGGCGCCGCCCACGCAAACGACGCCGGATGTGGAGACCGGAATTCTGAATGCCGAAGCGATCGCGAGCTGGTCGCCCAAGCTTGCCGATGCAATGGAGACGCTGCTCGACGCAGGCGAGTTTCCCGTCATTCTGGGCGGCGATTGCACGATCTTGTTAGGTTCGATGCTCGCCCTCAAACGCCGTGGCCGCTACGGTCTGCTCTTTATCGACGGCAATGCCGATTTTTTCCAGCCCGGGGCGGAGCCCAACGGCGAGGGTGCGTCGATGGATCTTGCGCTAGCGACGGGGCGTGGGCCGACGCTCCTGACCGATATCGAGGGCCGCACTCCTCTGGTGCGATCGGAGGATGTGGTCGCGTTCGCGTATCGGGACCACAAGGATCAGAAAGAGTTTGGAAGCCAGCCGTTGCCGAAAGAGCTTAAAGCGCTTGATCTTCCCGCCATACGCGAGATGGGCATCGAAGCCGCAACGCGCGAAGCGGTCGACCATCTGAACCGCCCAGAGCTTGAAGGCTTCTTCATCCATGTGGATGCCGACTGCCTCGACGACGCAATCATGCCAGCGGTTGATTTCCGCGTGCCCGGCGGACTGTCGTGGGAAGAATTGGGGATAGTCGTACAAACTGCCCTCGCGAGCGGCAAGGCGGTCGGCATTGAGGTGACCATCTACAATCCGCGCCTCGACAAGGACGGCAGCGCTGGGCGTGGCTTGGTTGACGTGCTGACGGCAGCGCTCGAATCCGATCTGGCGCCTTTCACGCCCCGCAATATTACCGATAGGCCGCGAACGTTTTATTGATGGGCAAAAAAAATCATTCCCTCTCGATTGTTAAATCCCAGCTAAGCCCATTGATCTAGCTTTTGCATGTCGTGAAAATATGCCGGGCAAAATATCAGCTGCCTGCAAACTAAAGCCGCCCGTCGCGGCCCTACATGGAAGGAAACGATATGCTCCGCGCACTTCTTGTCACCGTCGCGCTATTCGTCATTGGATCTTCTACCGCTCTTGCCCAAGCGACCGGCCACCGCGTCCCAGTCAATGGCATGAAGATGTACTACGAGGTCTCGGGGGCCGGCGATCCGCTGATCGTCCTGCATGGCGCCTACATGAACATTCCGGCAATGGGCGCGATCATCCCTAAACTGGCGAAGACCCATAAAGTTTATGCGCTCGAGTTGCAGGGGCACGGTCGCACGACCGACATCGACCGGCCGATTACCTACCCGAACCTTGCCGATGATGTTGCTGCCTTCATGGACGCGGTAGGCATCGAAAAGGCAGATGTCTTCGGCTATTCCATGGGTGCGGCCACTGGCCTTCAGCTCGCCATTCGCCATCCGGCAAAGGTGAAGAAACTCGCTGTGGCCTCGCCCGCTTACGATGTCGGGGGCTTTCAGCCCGACTACCGAGCGTTCGTTCCCCAGATGACTCCGGAATTATTCCTCGGAGCGCCGTTTGCGGAGGAGTATCGTAAGCTTGCTCCCAATCCGGATGGATTTCCCGCGCTCGCCCGAAAGCTGATCGCGCTGGAGCATGAGCCGATGGCGTGGGAAGCGCGGGTGAAAGCGTTGAAAACTCCCGTGCTGATCATCACCGGCGATGCCGATGTCACGACTCTTGAGCACTCTGTGGCGATGTTTCGACTACTCGGCGGGGGCGGCATAGGAGACATGGGCAAACCCTTGTCGCAATCGCGACTCGCGGTTCTGCCGGCCACCAGTCATACCGCCATCATTGGACAGCCCGATTTATTGCTTACCCATATCGAGGCATTTCTGAAGGGCGAGACACCAAAAGGGATCCAATAGTCCGATCCCCTGCCGCTTGTGCGTAGTCGTGACCAACGCCTAGCGTCGCTCAAATATCGCCAAAATCATTCCCACTCAATCGTCGCCGGCGGCTTGCTCGATACGTCATACGTTACGCGCGATACGCCGGCGATTTCGTTGATGATGCGGTTCGACACTTTTTCCAATAATTCGTATGGCAAATGTGCCCAGCGTGCGGTCATGAAGTCGATCGTTTCAACGGCGCGCAATGCGATGACCCATTCGTAGCGGCGTCCATCGCCGACCACGCCAACCGATTTCACTGGCAGAAACACCGCGAACGCCTGACTGGTTTTGTGGTACCAATCGGCCTTATGCAATTCTTCGATAAATATCGCATCGGCTTCGCGCAGAATATCGGCGTACTCTTTTCGCACTTCGCCGAGAATACGCACGCCCAACCCCGGACCGGGGAATGGATGGCGATACACCATGTCATACGGCAGGCCGAGTTCGAGACCGATTTTGCGCACTTCGTCTTTGAATAATTCGCGCAACGGCTCGACCAGTTCGAACTGCATGTCTTCCGGCAAACCACCGACGTTGTGATGCGATTTGATCACATGCGCCTTGCCGGTTTTCGCCGCAGCTGATTCGATCACATCGGGATAAATCGTGCCTTGCGCGAGAAATTTCACATCTTTGAGTTTGGTTGCTTCGACATCGAATATTTCGATAAATGTATTGCCGATGATTTTGCGTTTCTTCTCGGGATCGTTCACACCGAGTAATTTATCGAGGAATTTCTTCTCTGCGTCCGCGCGAATCACTTTCACGCCCATATTGCGCGCGAACATGTCCATCACCTGATCGCCTTCGTGTTTGCGCAGCAGACCGTTATCGACAAATACGCAGGTGAGCTGATCGCCGATCGCGCGATGTAATAACGCCGCAACGACCGACGAATCGACACCGCCGGATAAACCGAGCAGCACCTTGTTTTTACCGACTTGCGCGCGCACGGTGCGAATGGCGTCTTCGATAATATTCGCCGCTGTCCACAATGCTTCGCAGCCGCAAATATTCAACAGGAAATGTTCGAGAATCCGTTTGCCTTGCAGTGTATGCGTGACTTCTGGATGAAATTGCACACCATAAAACTTTTTCGCTTCGCAGGTCATCGCCGCGATCGGGCACGATTCGGTCGATGCGGATAATTCAAAACCCGGCGGCATCGCGCTGACTTTATCGCCGTGGCTCATCCACACATCGATCAACGCAGCGCCATCGGCATGATCGATGTGATCGCGAATATCGCGGAACAATGCGTTTTCGCCGAGCAGCTTCACTTGCGCGTAACCGAATTCGCGCACATTCGATCCGGCGACTTTACCGCCAAGCTGTTCGGCCATCGTCTGCATACCGTAGCAAACGCCGAACACCGGCAATCCCATTTCGAATACGCATTGCGGTGCGCGCGGCGAATGTAATTCGGTCACCGATTCGGGACCGCCCGACAAAATAATCCCGCGCGGATTGAATGCGCGAATCGCTTCTTCGCTCATTTCGTACGGATAGATTTCGCAATACACACCAATTTCACGCACGCGGCGTGCGATCAATTGCGTGTATTGCGAACCGAAGTCGAGAATTAAAATGCGGCTGGCGTGAATATCTTGGGTCATACGTTTTCCATAGGACATAAATTCGCGCGGATGCGAGCCGATCTACTGGAAGATTTGCAGCGACCGTTGTCGGCATGGATGCCGACACCGAGCCTACATGGACGTATTCACGGCGTGTCGTCGCAAACCTTCCGGTAGAGCGGCGGATTCGATACTCCGCACCATCAAACATTTCAAAAAAACAAACGGGGCCGCAGCCCCGTGGTATCTAACACTCGAACTCAGCCACCCAGCGGATAGTTAGGCGCTTCCTTCGTAATGCTCACATCATGCACATGGCTTTCGTTCATGCCGGCATAAGTGACGCGCACAAAATTCGGCTTGCTGCGCAGCTCGTTCGTGGTGCGACAGCCGGTGTAACCCATCGCCGAACGCACGCCGCCCATCAACTGATGCACGATCGTCGCGAGCTGGCCTTTGTAGGGAACGCGACCCTCGATACCTTCGGGCACCAGTTTCTCGACGCCATCATCGGTGCTTTGAAAATAGCGATCGCTCGAACCCTGCTTCTTCGCCATCGCGCCGAGCGAACCCATACCGCGATACGATTTGTACGTGCGCCCCTGATACAGCTCGGTTTCGCCCGGTGCCTCTTCGGTGCCGGCGAACATGCTACCCATCATCACACTGTACGCACCGGCCGCGAGTGCTTTCGAAATATCGCCGGAGAAACGAATACCGCCATCGGCGATCAACGGCAAACCCGAATCGTGCAATGCAGCCGCGACTTCGGCAATAGCGCTGATCTGCGGCACACCGATACCGGTGACGATACGTGTTGTGCAGATTGAGCCCGGGCCGATGCCGACCTTCACCGCATCGGCGCCCGCTTCGAGCAACGCGCGCGCCGCATCGGCGGTCGCAATATTGCCGCCGATCACATCGACCTGCGGAAAATGTTTTTTGATCCATGCAACGCGATCGATCACGTTACGGCTGTGACCATGCGCAGTATCGACAACGATCACATCGACGCCGGCTTCGACCAGCGCGGCAACGCGCTCTTCGGTATCCGCACCGGTGCCGACCGATGCACCCGCACGCAGCCGACCATGATTGTCTTTGCACGCCGCAGGATACGTCTGCGCCTTCATGATGTCCTTGACGGTGATCATGCCGGACAGATCGAACTTGTCGTTGACGATAAGCACTTTCTCGATGCGATGGCGATGCAATAGCTCTTTCACGCTTTCGAGGTCAGCGCCCTCGCCCACCGTCACCAATTGCGCTTTCGGCGTCATGATGCTCGACACCGGCTCATCCATGCGCGCTTCGAAACGCACATCGCGGCTCGTGACGATGCCGACCAAACGGCCTTTGTCGAGCACCGGTACGCCGGAAATGTTGTACGACTTGCGCAACTCGATCAGCTCGCTGATCGGCGCACTCGCTTCGATCGTGATCGGATCTTTGACGACGCCGCTTTCATGTTTTTTTACTGCGCGCACTTCGCGTGCCTGCTGCGCGATCGTCATATTCTTGTGAATGATGCCGATTCCGCCTTCCTGTGCCAGCGCAATTGCCAGCCGGCTTTCGGTCACGGTATCCATTGCAGCGGAGACGAGGGGAATATTCAGTTCGATGTTGCGGCTCAGGCGGGTCTTCAGACTCACATCTTTCGGCAGCACATCCGAGTAGGCAGGCACCAGCAGAACGTCGTCGAAGGTGAGCGCGTCATGGAGGATACGGAGCATCGATACAAACCCCCTTGGCTAAAAGAATCGCGCATCTTAATGGATCAGCCCAGTACGGTAAACAAGCCGGTAAAGCGGTTCCTATCGGCGAAGCAGTATGAATGCTTCGCGCGTTGCCGATTCAGCCAGTAGAATGCGGCGCCATGTCCCTATCCAACGACCACACTCCGGCGCGGCCAGAAGCCGTTCTCAGCGTCAGCCAATTGAATCGGCTCGCGCGGCAATTGCTTGAGGATTGCTTCGCGAACGTATGGGTCGAAGGCGAGATTTCAAATTTCTCGCGGCCGAGTTCCGGTCATTGGTATTTCACGCTGAAAGACGGCACCGCGCAAATTCGCTGCGCGATGTTTCGCAATCGCAATTTTCGATTGCGCTTCCAACCTGCCGACGGCACCAAGGTACTGGTCAAAGGCGCGATCAGCTTGTACGAAGCACGCGGCGAATATCAGTTGATTGCGGAAGATATGCAGCCTGCCGGTGCCGGCCTTCTCGCCGCACAATTCGAATTACTGAAACAAAAATTACAGGCCGAAGGATTATTCGCGCCAGCGCGCAAAAAACCGCTGCCCGATAATATCGCGCACATCGCAGTCATCACTTCCGCCACCGGCGCTGCAGTGCGCGATATTTTGACTGTGCTGCAACGGCGCTCTCCGGCCACTCGCATTACGATCTTTCCGGTACCGGTACAAGGCGAGCAGGCACCGAACGCAATCGTCCGCGCGCTCGAATCGGCTAATCGATTGCACGCACAACAACGCCATCGCTTCGATGCGATTCTGCTCGGCCGCGGCGGTGGCTCGCTCGAAGATTTGTGGGCATTCAACGATGAAAACGTAGCGCGCGCGATTGCCGCAAGCAATTTGCCGATCGTCAGCGCCGTCGGTCATGAAGTCGATTTCACAATTGCCGATTTCGTTGCCGACATTCGCGCTGCGACACCCTCCGCAGCGGCGGAATTATTGAGCCGCGACTGGCGCGAACAATTACAGCAAGTGCTCGGTTGGGAACAGCGCCTGCTGCAATCCTGGCAGCGATCGATCGCAAAAAAACGCCAACAGCTCGATTGGCAACTGCGCAGCCTGCAACACCCCGGACAAAAATTGCGGCAGTGGTCCTTGCGTCTCGACGAACTAGAAATGCGCCTGCTCAACGCAACGAAACGCACGCAACGCGAACAACGTCAGCATCTGCAAATTTTGTTTTCTCGCTTGCAGCGTCATCACCCCGGTCAACAATTACGACAACTGCGCACGCGCGTCGATTTCTGCCGCAAGCACTTAGTCACCGGCATGCAATACACCATGCAGCAACATCGCCAGCAACTGCAAGGCGCGGTGCAATTGCTCAATAGCGTCAGTCCGCTGGCAACATTGCAGCGCGGTTATTCGATCACGACCGATAGCGACGACGCTGTGCTGCGTAAATCCGAACACGTTACGGTCGGCGATCACATTCGCACACGACTTGCGCGCGGCCAATTGATTTCAACTGTTACGACGATCATCACGGAGAACGATTAATGTATTTCGCCCTGAAACATCTACACATGCTGTGCGCGGTAATTTCGATTATCGGTTTTATCGTGCGCGGCGCATTGCGACTCGCCGACTCCCCATTGCTGCAAAAGAAATTTCTGAAAATTGCACCGCATATCGTCGATACGTTTTTGTTGTTGAGCGCTATCGGCCTCACCATCTCGATTCATCAATATCCGCTCACCACACCGTGGCTGACCGCAAAGCTGATCGGCTTGTTTGTTTACATAGGCCTGGGATTAGTAGCGTTGCGTTTCGCAAAAACTAAAATCACGATTGCGATAGCCTACTTATTCGCGATCGCGACATTTGCCTACATCGCCATGGTTGCGATGATCAAAACGCCGATATTTTTTTGATCGACGGCCAATAAAGAATCACATTACGTGTCGACGATTTGCAGCTTTCCACCGGTCGAAGGAAAAAATCCGCGCCTGTTGATTCTCGGCACGATGCCCGGCAAGAAGTCGTTGGAGGCGCAGCAATATTACGCGCATCCGCGCAATGCATTCTGGCCGATCATCGGAGAGTTGTTCGGTATCGATCCGAAGACGCCCTATGCCGAACGTCTGGAGCAACTGGCGAATTGCGGCGTCGTGGTTTGGGATGTATTGGAATCATGCGTGCGGCCAGGCAGCCTGGATGCAGATATCGAAATCGAATCGATCGTACCGAACGATATTCCCGCACTACTCGAACGTCACCGCACTATTCGGCGTATCTGCTTTAACGGTTCGACCGCAGCGAAATTATTTCGCAAATACATCGAACCGAAATTATCCGCAAAGAGTGCTGCGATCGATTATATGCACCTGCCATCGACCAGCCCGGCGCATGCTGGAATGAGCTTTGCCGCAAAGCTCGATGCATGGCGGCAAATACTCACAGCCCTATAACGCCGTTACTGCGGAGTGGCTTTCGGACGCGGTCGACGGCGCCGCTGAGCGTTTCCGTTAGACGGCTTTGAAGTATTGCCCGATACATTGCCGGAACGTGGGGCAGAAGATTTTCCACCTGCTGGTCGCGACCCATGACTGCGCTGAGCGCCCTGACCATCGCCACGCGGCGAGGACGGCTTACGCTGCCCCTGCGATGAATGCGAACGCTGCGGGCGCGGTGCCGGTTTATTTCTAGCGGGAACTTCGTCGAGCGCCTGCATGGGTTTTTTCTCGCCGGGCTCGAAATACGGCACCGGCTGCACATCGAGTTTGCGCTTCAGCAAGCGCTCGATATCGAGTTGATATTTGCGCTCTTCCGGGCTCACTAACGAAATCGCTTCGCCGCTCGCGCCAGCGCGGCCGGTGCGGCCAATGCGATGCACATAATCTTCCGGCACATTCGGTAATTCGTAATTCACCACATGCGGCAACTGTTCGATATCGAGACCGCGCGCGGCAATGTCGGTCGCAACCAGCACACGTACTTCGCCTGATTTGAAATCCGCAAGCGCGCGGGTGCGAGCGCCTTGGCTTTTATTGCCATGAATGGCAGCCGATGTAATGCCATCGCGCTCCAATTGCTGTGCGAGTTTATTGGCGCCATGTTTGGTGCGAGTGAATACGAGCACTTGCTCCCACCCGCCGCTTTGAATCAGATAACTGAGAATATCGTGCTTATCGCCTTTATCGACTTGATAAACCGTTTGCTGAACTTTGGTTGCTGCGGTATTGCGCGGCGCGACTTCGATATTGACCGGATCGTGCAACACGCCTTTGGTGAGCTGGCGAATGTCGTCGGAGAACGTGGCAGAGAATAATAAATTCTGCCGACGCGGCGGCAGCAATTTAATGATGCGGCGAATATCGTGAATGAATCCCATGTCGAGCATGCGATCGGCTTCATCGAGAACGAGAATTTCGACCTTCGATAAATCGACTGCGCGCTGGCCTTGCAGATCGAGCAAGCGACCGGGCGTCGCTACCAAAATATCGACACCGCCGCGCAATTTCATCATTTGCGGATTGATGCTGACACCGCCGAACACTACAGCGGATCGCAATGTTAAATACTGGCCGTAAGTGGTGACGCTTTCGGCGACTTGCGCGGCGAGTTCACGTGTCGGCGTCAGCACCAATGCCCGCACCGACCGGTTTTTCGCGAGCTCGCCATCCATCAGGCGCTGCAATAACGGCAACGTAAAACCAGCGGTTTTACCGGTACCGGTTTGCGCGGCGGCAAGCACATCGCGACCGTCGAGAATCACCGGAATCGCTTTCTCCTGAATCGGAGTCGCGTTTTGATAACCGGTGTCTTGCACCGCACGTAATAACGGCTCGGCCAGGCCAAGCGAGGAAAATGCTGTCATAGGAGGCTTTTTTTCAGAAAGGACCGCAGCTGCGGCTAGATCAAACGAGGCCGCAGCTTAACGGAAATCACTTCGCGACGCGAATCGCACGCTGCTCGGAGAATGATTTACTCGCGAGGTAGCGATGGTTCGGATACGCAGGACTGATGTGTTCACGATCCACTGATGGACGAATGGGTGTCAGCGCGGATAAACGTCAAACCGTACCGCTTTGCCGGCAATCGTATAGGCAGGCTCGGCTGCGGCCAGCGGCCGCGCCTTGGCGGGACGTTTCACAACGACGCGCAACCGCGCTGTATTACGGGCATTTGTCAGCAGTTGTTCCGCTTCGTTGTCATGCGTCACGAATAATTGTTGAAACAAACGCATGTCTTTTTTTACCAGTGCGTTCTTATCCGAATGTGGAAACATCGGATCGAGATAGACAACATCGATACTATCCATCACCCCCGTTAAATGCTCGCAGGCGTCGACAGCGTGCAACGAAATGCGTTGTGCGATCTCGCGAATGGTGATGTCTTCCGCAACCAGCGCGCGCTGCAATCCATCGGCAAGCAATGCCGAAATAACTGGCTCGCGTTCGAATGCGGTGACTCGAAATCCGTGCGCGGCGAGAATAAAACTATCGCGTCCGAGACCGGCCGTCGCATCGATCACATGCAGGGCTTCTTTACTCCGACCGCGCACAGCTTTGACGATTAATTCGCCGCCGCTGCGCAGTCGATGCGCGGTGGCATTACCGGTGAAATCGACAACGATCGGACCCGACTGCGCACCGGCCGGAAATAATTGCAGTTTGCTATCGAAATAACGCAGATACGCAACGCAGTTGGCGGGCAATGCAGCGATGGTGTCGAATAGCGGCAACGATAAATGTTGCGCCAGTGCTTGGCTGCGTTGTCGATCTTCCGCAGCAGCGACAACTACGACTGCGGCGGTCATTACGCCGCGAGCAGCGAGCGCGCTTGCGCGATTTGATCTTTCGCCTCCACCAGAATTTGCAGAGTCAATTCCGGTGTCAATTTACCGAGTGCAAGTTTTTGATAAGCGGGCACTTGATCGAGACGCGGCGGCGCCGGATGACGACGCTTGCCGATATAGCTGTGCAACGTTGCCACCAATACGAGATCGCACAAATCGGCGCGGGTTGTCGGGCAGCGCGGCCAATCTTCGCAACCGCGCGCGACTTCGACGATTTCTTCGGGGAACTGCCAGTTTTCCAGAACCATCGCCCCGACTTCGCCTTTCAATTTATCGATCCATTGATGCAAAAGTGTTTCGTTCTCTAGCAGTTGCGGATAATTTTTTGCGTAATTAAGTACCGATAGCACACCGATATTGGACACCAATCCGGCGAGCATTGCCTCTTCGGGGTCGTAGAGCTTGGTGTGACGAGCTAACACAAAGCTGATCGCGGCAACGTCCACGCTTTGCTGCCACGTCTCGGTCATGACTTTTTTCAACAGCGGCGCGCTGATGTCAAACAAATCGCGCAACGTAAAGCCGATCACTAATTGCTTCGTAGTCAATAACCCGAGACGCACGATCGCGCTCTGAACGCTCTCGCACTTCGCCGCGCCGAAATAAATAGGGCTGTTCGCCGCACGAATAATTTTCGCGGCAATTACCGGATCGCGATTCACCACTTCAGCAATTTGGCGCGCTCCGACATCGTTACTATCGAGCATGTTGCGAATTTTCATCGCAACCTCAGGCAGGCTGGAAAGCTTGAACTTGCGTGCATCGAGATCGGTCCGGAATGCGTGCAGCATTTCCAGTGTTTCGTCATCGGCGTCATGGCCCACTTCAATGACGCCATAACCAATCTCCATGTCTTGTTGCTCGGATTGGTTTTCGAGTAACGACTCGATCAGATCGCAATCGACACTGAAATACTCGACATTCGTGAGCGCTTTCGCCGTGTATTGACGGGGACGCAACTTAGCGATGGGGAGATTGGCGGCCGTGGTACGCGCTTCGATGACGCGTTCGCGGCCATCTTCTGCGATCAGCTGCAATTTACCGGCGAGGAGAAATATTTCCTGCGAATCGATATCGCCGCATTCGAACATCACTTCGCCGCGACGCAGTTCTTTTATTTGCATGCGACCCGCCAGCACTAGCAAATCGTCCTCGGGCAAATTGCGGAAACTAGTAAAATCGCGCAACCGCTCGATATTCAGACCTTGTATTGCTGCCATACCCACCCCCGAGTTAATCGGCGCTTAGTATAAACGCTCAGGCGTACGACTAACCAAGCATTGACCAAACACCCATCTTTACAGGCATCGATACGTTGCGTGTACATGCTTGAAAATGGAAACGAACAGGACGCGCCGAAATCACCGAGGTTCCCGGCGCCAGCGAGGCAAGCTAATTATTCGATTTGTTCGAGCATTTGCTTAAGTTGTTGCCGATTGTGTTCGATAGCTTCGACATACAGATTTCTGCCGCCGAAATGCGCATCGAAATAACGATATGCGCCACCGAATAAGGTGCCTAAGCGGTCGACCAACGCATGTCGAATGAACTCTGGCGTCTGCCGCAACAAATCGTCTGCCGATGAATAGCGCACAAATTCGACGCCATCGGCATCGCGACCACGCGCAATACCACCCAACTCGAATTCCCGAAACAATCGCTCGCGGCATTTCTGTAGATAATCGCGATCGGCCATTTGTGCCATGACATCGGCGCTGCCGATCAATGCTCCGAGCTGGCGCAATTTGGTATCGGGTAAATCCAGATTATTTGGATCGAAGTCGTAACCTGTGTAATGCACCAATTTTGCTGCTATCGGCGCGGCACTCGCCATATCGATAGTCGGCAAATAATCGGCAAGAAAACGCGCGCTACGGCCGACATGAATTTTCGTGTACTCGGCACCATATTGATGACGTGTATCGCCTTTGCGACGGATGTAACCGGAATCGTGGAATAACGCGACGGCGATGCCGATTGTCGCCAACTCGCAGCCCAGCTGCTCAGAGATTTTTTGGCTGGCATCGTAACCATCGATCAGCCGCACTGTGGCCAGTGTCACATCGAGCACATGCTGCATATCGTGATACTGGGTATCGCAGGCATAAAAGCCCGGGTACTCGCCGCGATACAAACGCGCGAAATCGGCAAATAGGATTTCGATAGTCGCGACATCGCAAGCCCGATAACGCTTACGCAAAATGGCGAGCACCGAGGTACAGACATCTGTCGGATTCGATACGTCGATCGTGCCGGTCACATCGCGATTAATTAATGGCATGTTGCTCATCGCAGTCATTATTTATCCGACAGCAATCGCGGCGGCAGATGGCGGCGCGGCGGTGCCGGAACTTCGGGATCGGAGGAGTGCCTGCCTTTGCGCACATCCGGTTTTGGCAAATAGTATCCCTGAATGCCGAGAATTAATGGCCGGCGTCCGCCCGTGGTGTGAATGTTGATGCGCAGATTGTACGCGTGCCGCGACAAGCCATGTTTGTCGGTAATGCGAAAACGCCGCGGCTGCTGTCCTGCTGAAACGCCGGTTTCGCCGGTAAGCTGGCAGTGCAACGCTTCGATCATTTCGCCGGATATTTCCAGTCCGCGCAAATTTTCCAGATGCTTCGCCGCACGCTCGACAAAGTGCTGGGTATCCGCCTCGACCAGGAAGGCGCTATCGCGCAACGAGGTCGGCACGATCGTTTTGAAATCGCCGATAAATATTTGCCCGGCGTTCGCGATATCGACCATCCGCGCCAGTTCGATCGTCACGTTGCCGACGATATAACTGTGCAGTGTCGGATTGACGCCTTCGAGCTGATAAAACTCGAAATGACTGCCGATATGAAATGCCGTGCGTAACAGCGGCACGATATTGCTGGCATTACCGCGCGCCTTGCGTCGTGCAATCGCGTTATCGGCAATGACCAGCAACATGAATTGAAAAAGATCGAGATTCGCGCGCGGTTCGGTGTTGCGATTCCACACATAGAAGCCATCGCCGGTGGTGGTGCGCACAAAATCGATATTGATATTTTTCTTCAGCAATTTGTTATGCGCTGAATTTAACGAATATGACAGGCTGTTGATTTGGCTGGTCTGCTCGAATGGCGAATACAGCGAAAAATCGACGATATCGAATAGCAGCACAGCACGGCTATCGACATAACTGATGCTGTAGCGCTTGATCAGTTCTTCCGCGGCGTTAAGCGTGTCGATATCCGAACCCGCGTTAATCGACGAAAGGATCAGCATCGGCTCGATTTCCAAACGATGCGCCGTGCTGAAGAAATCTTCGGTGCTCATCAGGCGGCGGCTGGAAATCAATTGGCGGATGAAGCGGCCGTTCAATAATTCAAGCCGATCGGTGGGCGAGGTATCGCTGAGACTTGCCGAAAATTTGCCTAGGTAATAATGAGGCACGACCATGACGTAGATGCCCTCATCCTGAAGACACCAGCACAACATGATGTTTTGACCGAGACGCCACTGCTCGCGCAGTGCTTGCTCCAGCTCGCGTAATTGCTCCACCCGCTGAGCTGCGGCCTCGGTACTACTTTTTTCTGACTCGCCTTTTGATTTCATCGCCGCACGCGCTTCGGTTTCGTACGAAACCGGTTAGGTCGCATTTTTCCCTGCAAACGCCAAACCCACACCACCCCCATGATGATGCACCACGCGCATGGGTATCGGCTCCTGATTAATGACTCCGGTGAAACGCTTGATTCTCACCATGAGCATCGTACCGATCGGCGGAGCCGGATAGCTCCCCATCAATACAGAGATGCCGCCATCCGATAAATCGCGCGCTTTGACCTCAATCATTCCGAGTACAGGGTGCTGCATCTCGACCACCGCGCTGGTGGGTACGCGATTAAACCTGCGTTGTTCTTCCATCGGTAAAAGCTCGCTGAAGACCGTCGGGCGCCGGCCGGTAACGGGCTTAACATAGACGCATTCGCCGGGCGATGCCAGCCAGCGCGGTTGGCTTTCGGCTCTGAGTCATTACAATGGCCGCTCCTTTTTCCTGCATGACCCTTCCATGGTTTTTTTCTATCGTTTAGCCGCCCGCCTCCCACTGCCGATTCTTTATGCGTTCGCCAGCATTGCGGCACTCTTCGTTTACCGTGTGGCCCGTTATCGCCGTGAGGTTGTCGCCAACAATCTGATTGCTGCGTTTCCCGAAGCCAGTATCGAGCGGCGGTTGGCGATAGAGCGCGGCGTGTATCGACACTTAACCGATCTCGCTGTCGAACTGCTGGCTTCACGCCGTCTGAGCCGCGAGTTCTTCCAGCGGCGCGTAACATTCGAAAACCCCGAAGTGCTGCAGCCCTATCGCGATGCACGGCAATCGATCCTGTTTTTAACCTCGCATCAAGGCAACTGGGAATGGCTGCTGCATTCGGTCAGCGATTACCTCGGCTGTCCGATCGATGCGGTGTACAAACCACTTCACAACGAGCCGTTCAATCAATTCGTATTCGAATGCCGCGCCCGCTCGGGCAATCCGATTTCGTTCAAGGACGCAGGGCGCGAAGTGCTGCGCCGTCGTCGCGAGTTTCGTGGGTTCGCGATGCTGGCCGATCAGGCGCCATTCAAGCGCGACAAGCGCTATTGGCACGACTTCTTCGGCCGACCCGGCTCGTTTTATATCGGCCCGCAAAAAATCGCCGAGGCCACACAGTATCCCGTCGTATTTGTCGCAATGACCAAACAGAAGCGCGGCCATTACCGCGCCCACTTCGAACTGCTTGCCCAGCCACCGCATACGCGGGGTGGGTTCGATATTCTCGATCGCTACATTGTCGCGACCGAGCATG
Source organism: uncultured Spongiibacteraceae bacterium (assembly GCA_946480345.1). Next base: position 5,110 of record CAMLJR010000021.1, on the reverse strand, counting down.
CGATACGTTCGCAGCCCGAAACCTGGCTGTGGACCAACCGCAAATGGAAACACGCGCCACCGCACGAATCCGAGGCCGTCGACGACACTGCCGATTGAAGCGCTCGTTGTGCGCCCCTATATTGGACGTCGAATCCGAATCAGCGACTGTTGTTATCCCTATGCCTGATCACGCGCTCGATCCCGAACGTATTCACGTTGTCAGTTGGAATATCGCAAAAGGCAGCCGTCGCGACTGGCAGGAGGACCTGCATCACCTGACCCATAACGCCGATCTGGTGCTGATTCAGGAAGCCACGCTGGAACAGGCGATGCACAGCTGCATGCCGGATTGCTGCTGGGCATTCGCGCCGGGGTTTCGCCGTGCCAGTTACACCAGTGGCGTGCTCACAGTTGCGCGTGCGGAAACGATCAACCAATACGCTCACGCCCATCGCGAACCGCTGACGATGCTGCCGAAAGCGGCGCTGGTGACTGAATATCGGCTCGCCGGGCGCGACGACACGTTGTTAGTCGCGAATGTACACGCGATCAACTTCACACCAGGCACCGAGCATTTTCGCCGTCAGCTGCATTCGATTGTGACCTCGCTGACAGAGCATCGCGGCCCGCTGATTCTGAGCGGGGATTTCAATACGTGGCGCGGTAAGCGCCTGCGAATCTTGCAGGAGTTGTGCAACAAGCTGGAGCTGTGCGATCTCGTGTATGAGCAGGACCATCGCCGGCAGGCCTTCGGTTTCGCGCTCGATCACATCTTCTATCGCGGGCTCACGCATAAAAGTGGCGTCATCAGCCGTGTGTTTAGCTCCGATCACAACCCGATCAGCGTAACGCTGGGGGTTTGATCAACCGGCCGTTAGATGCGCCAAAAAAGCTGCCGCGACAGGCGTCAGATTTTTTCCACGCGGATACACCGCACACCACGACCGTCGTAGCGGCAAGCCGCGCACATCGAGCGACACCAGTTCCCCCGCAGTAATTTCGCGCTGACACGACTCGCGCGGCAGGACTGCCACACCGATGCCTGCGCGCACACCCTGCTTGACTGCCTCCAGCGATCCCAACTGCTGCATACGCGGAAACAGCACGCTTTGCTGCTGACAGTAAGCTTCGAATGCTTTGCGCGTACCCGACCCTGCTTCACGCACCAGCAACACTTCGTTGGCGAGCTGCAACAGCGTTATGTCGCGTTGCTGCGCTAGTGGATGCTGCGCGGCGGCAATCGCAATCAGTTCGTTGTCGCGAAACGGCACGAACGTCAGCGCGCGATCCTGCGGTACCTGCCCCATCACTACCAAGTCGTCGAGATTCTCGCGCAGCCGACGCAACGCTTCGCCGTGGTTAACGACTTCGAGCGCGATCTGAACAGCCGGATGCGTGGCGCAGAAGGTCGCGATTTCCGCCGGCATGAAGTATTGCGCGCTGCTTTCGACGGTGACTGTCAGCGTGCCCTCCATCACGCCGCGCAGCTCGGCAAGCTCCATTTCCAGCCCGACCAGCCGTTGCAGCAAGTCGCGCCCAGCCCGCTGCACCGCTGCACCGATTGGCGTCAGATAAAGCTGCTTGCCAAGGTAGTCGAAGACCGGCTCGCCGATGACATCCTCCAGCTGCCGAATCTGCGCGCTCACAGCGGGCTGCGTCAGTGCAAGCTCCTCGGCGGCCTTGGAATAGCTGCTATGCCGCGCCACCGCGAGAAACACCTGTATCTGACGAAGCGTCAGTCGATTTAAATAAGCCGGTCTCATCTATAAGCAATCCCTTATGGTTTGGCTTAGTAATATCAATTTTTATTTCTTGTGTCGATCCTCTAGCCTCTCTCCAGTTAAAAAATGACCAGCGCTCCCGCGCTTCAGCTCGAGGCTCATCGCATGATCAAGAAAATTCTGATTGCCAATCGCGGTGAAATCGCGGTTCGGATCGTCCGGGCCTGTGCCGAGATGGGCATCCGCTCGGTCGCGATCTATACCGAGCCGGATCGCTATGCACTGCACGTGAAGCGCGCCGACGAGTCGTACAGCGTCGGCAGCGATCCGCTGCAGGGTTATCTGAATGCGCACCGCATCGTGAATCTGGCGGTGGAGACCGGCTGCGATGCGCTGCACCCCGGCTATGGATTTCTCTCCGAAAACCCTGAGCTCGCGCGCATCTGCGCCGAGCGCGGCATCATTTTTATCGGCCCGAAAGCCGAGGTGATTCACCGCATGGGCGACAAAACCGAAGCGCGCAAAGCGATGATCGCGGCGAAGATTCCGGTAACGCCCGGCACCGAAGGCAACCTCGAAAACCTTCAAGCCGCCCGCAGTGAAGCAGCGCGCATCGGCTACCCCATCATGCTGAAAGCAACGTCGGGCGGCGGCGGTCGCGGCATTCGCCGTTGCGATAACGAAGAAGAACTCGAACGCAATTTCGAACGCGTGATTTCCGAAGCGACCAAAGCGTTCGGCAGCGCCGATGTATTTCTCGAAAAATGCATCGTCAATCCAAAACACATCGAAGTGCAGGTGCTCGCCGATAAACACGGCAACACCATTCATCTGTTCGAGCGCGATTGCTCGATTCAGCGGCGCAATCAGAAACTGGTCGAGATTGCCCCCTCCCCGCAGCTGACACCGGAGCAGCGCGCCTACGTCGGCGATCTCGCGGTGCGTGCCGCGCAAGCGGTCGGTTACGAAAATGCCGGCACGGTCGAATTCCTGCTCGCCGACAACCAGGTGTATTTCATGGAAATGAATACGCGCGTGCAGGTCGAGCACACGATTACCGAAGCGATTACCGGCGTTGATATCGTGCGCGAGCAGATTCGTATCGCCGCAGGCTTACCGCTCGGCTATCGGCAGGAAGATATTCACCATCGCGGCTTTGCGCTGCAATTTCGCATCAACGCGGAAGACCCGAAAAACAATTTCCTGCCGACGTTCGGCAAGATTTCGCGCTACTACGCACCGGGCGGCCCCGGCGTGCGCGTCGATACCGCGATTTACACCGGCTACACGATTCCGCCGTATTTCGACTCGATGTGCCTGAAGCTGATCGTGTGGAGTCTGACGTGGGAAGAATCGCTGAATCGCGCCAGCCGTGCGCTCGACGACATGCGTCTGCAAGGCATTAAAACCACGGCACCGTACTATCAGCGCATTCTGGAAAACCCGGTGTTTCGCTCGGGTAAATTCGATACCAGTTTCGTCGATTCGCATCCCGATCTTTTGCAATATTCCGAGAAGAAACGCCCGGAAGAAATTGCGCTCGCCATCGCCACCGCCATCGCCGCTTACGCCGGCCTGTGAGTTGAGGATTCAACCATGAGCAAAGCCAAAAAAATTCTAATCACCGACGTCGTACTGCGCGATGGCCATCAATCATTGATCGCAACGCGGCTGCGCACCGAAGATATGCTGCCGATCTGCCCGCAACTCGATGCGATCGGTTACTGGTCGCTCGAAGTGTGGGGCGGTGCAACATTCGATGCGTGCGTGCGCTTTCTGAAAGAAGATCCATGGGAGCGTTTACGTAAATTGCGAGCGGCGCTGCCGAACACGCGTTTGCAAATGCTGCTGCGCGGCCAGAACCTGCTCGGCTATCGTCATTACGCCGATGATGTGGTCGAAGCATTCGTGCAGAAATCAGCGGATAACGGTATCGATGTATTCCGAATCTTCGATGCGATGAACGATGTGCGCAATCTCGAAACCGCAATCCGCGCGGTGAAAAAATCCGGCAAGCATGCGCAGGGCACGATCTGCTACACGACGAGTCCGGTGCATACGATCGACATGTTTGTCGATCAGGCAAAAACCATGGAAAACATGGGCAGCGATTCGATCGCGATTAAGGACATGGCGGGATTGCTGACACCGTTCGCAACAGGCCAATTGGTCAAAGCACTGAAAAATGCGGTGAAATTGCCGATATTTCTGCACTCGCACAGCACATCCGGCCAAGCATCGATGTGTCATTTCGAGGCCCTGCTGAATGGCGTCGATCACATCGATACCGCGATTTCCGCTTTCGCCGGCGGCACCAGTCATCCCGCTACCGAGTCGCTCGTTGCTGCGCTGAAAAATACGCCGTACGACACCGAACTCGATCTCGAAAAACTGCACGAGATCGCGAAATACTTTTGGGATGTGCGCAAAAAATATCATCAGTTCGAAAGCGAATTCACGCGCGAAGACGTCAGCGTGCAAATCAATCAGGTGCCGGGCGGCATGATGTCGAACCTCGCGAATCAATTGAAAGAACAAGGCGCGCTGAATCGCATCGACGAAGTATTTGCGGAAATTCCGCGCGTACGCGCGGATCTCGGTTATCTACCGCTGGTAACGCCGACGTCGCAAATCGCCGGCACGCAGGCGGTCATGAATGTGCTCGCCGGCGAGCGCTACAAAACCATCACCAACGAAGTAAAACGCTATCTGCTCGGCCATTACGGCGCCGCGCCGGGACCGGTCAATGAAGAATTGCGTCGCATGGCCGTCGGCAACGAAGAAGTCATCGACGTGCGCCCGGCCGATTTAATTCCTAACGAATTAAATAAGCTGCGCGAGCAGATCGGCACGCTCGCGAAATCCGAAGAGGATGTGCTGACATTTGCGATGTTCCCGGATATCGGTCGCACCTTCCTCGAAGAGCGCGCGGCCGGCACATTGAAACCGGAACCGCTGACACCGCTGGAACGCCGCAAAAATAACGACGGCATTGGCAGTACCGCAACGCCCACCGAATTCGTCGTTGATGTACACGGCGAAAGTTATCAGGTCGCGATTACCGGCGTCGGCATCAAAGGCACCGGCAAACGCCATTTCTATCTGACCCTCGACGGCGTGCCGCAAGAGGTAATGTTCGAATCGCTGAACGAATATACGGCCGAAAGCAAAACCGGCCGCAAGCAGGCAACGAAAGAAGGCCACGTCACCACCAGCATGCCGGGCAATATTGTCGCGGTGCTAGTGAAAGAAGGCGATGTCGTCAAAGCCGGCCAGCCGGTACTCGTCACCGAGGCCATGAAAATGGAAGCCGAAGTACAAGCGCCGATCGGCGGCAAAATCACCGGTATTTTTGTCGCCAAAGGCGATCGCGTAACCCCGGGCGAAGTGTTGGTTGAAATCGAGAAA
>CAMLJR010000020.1 GCA_946480345.1 uncultured Spongiibacteraceae bacterium | reverse complement strand
AGCGCTTGTTGCATCGCGAATAAAATGACGACCGCGAGTAATTGCCCGCCGATCAACGTGACATATTGAAACGATGCGTAGAAACCGCGATGCCGATGATGCGCGACTTCGCTCATGTAGGTTGCGCTGGTGCCGTATTCGCCGCCGACCGATAGCCCCTGCAGCAATCGCGCGCACAGCAACAATATCGGCGCGGCGGTACCTATGTCGGCGTGCGTCGGCAGCACGGCAATAATTAACGAGCCGGTGCACATCAGCAGCACCGATATCAACATCGAGCGGCGGCGTCCGTGTTTATCGGCGACGCGTCCGAACAGCCAGCCACCGAGCGGTCGCATTAAAAATCCCGCCGCAAAAATGCCGGCGGTATTTAACAACTGCGTGGTGGTATCGCCTTTGGGGAAAAACATCGGCGCGAAATAAATCGCGAAGAACGAATAAATATAAAAATCGAACCATTCGACCAGATTGCCGGACGACGCGGCGACGATGGCGGTAATGCGTCTGCGTCTGTCCGTGCCGGCGGTGATGCGATGTTCATCCATGGCAACGCCCTCGCTAGCGAATTAGCGCGTGAGTGTGATCGTTAGATAGCTGAGATAAAGCACGCCGTTAACCAGCAACACCCAGACTGCCATACCGCCGGAGCGCGCGTGAATACGCAGCCACGCTGCGGCCACCAATGTAACAAGAACGCCGCTCAATACTTCGATGCGCGGTTGCCATGGCGTCAACATGATACCGATCGATGGCAACAGTGTGCCCTGAAATACCATTGCGCCGGTGATGTTGCCGAAGGCGAGCGTATCCTTGCCGCGACGCGCCCACAAAATGCTGTTCACTTTTTCCGGTAATTCGGTTGCGATCGGAATGATCAGCAACGACAACAATAACGCCGACATACCTATCGCATGCGAAACGCCTTCGACGCCGTGAATGAATCCCTTGGCGCCGAATACCAGCAAGCCGAGTCCGATCGCGAGTTGCAGCATGATAGTCGCCATATTTTCCGGCAGGCCGATGCGCGCGATGAACATTTTGTCGTTGGCTTCGGTCACGTGTCCGCTATCGACGAGTTTTTTCGATGCGCGCAATGTCAGCAGGATATAAACGAAGTACGTAAGCACCAGCGTGAAGCCGACAACAACGCGCGCGACGCCAGCTTCCACTGGGATATACATCGCGATTGCGGCGAGCACGAAAGCGAACAGGAAGAAATTCAAATCGCGTTGCAGACCGCTGTGTTCGGGGCGCCAATGGCCTTTTAGGCCGCGCTGCTTTAGTACGGCTATCGCCATCAGGCTTAACGATAGTGTCGATAACATCAATGGCGCGCCCAGGATGGCACCGACACCGATTTCTTCATTCGTCTTTACGCTCGTGGTACCGGCGAATATCGCGAGTAACGGCACCAGCGTTTCGGGCAATGCCGTACCCACCGCAGCGAACAGCGAGCCGGTGACGCCTTCGGAAATCTTCAACCGCTCGCCGAGATGCTCCAGCGCATTGGTAAAAACTTCCGCCGCCACCAGAATGACGAGCAGCATTAGCAGCAGTTCAAGAAATAATGGCCACATAGCGTATCCGCGCAAAATGAGGAATCGAATTTCTATCGTCGCGGTAGTTTACGTGGCTCAGCCGTTTTCGACAAAAGCGCGCTCGCCGTCTGGAGAATCGATACGCAATGTGAATCGACGACGTTATGAAATTTGGAAAGCCGGTGACAATTATTGCGCGAAGAGATCGAGTTGGTCGTTGAAGCGGCGCTGCGCGAGACGCACCCCGATGCCGAGCAGACGTACCGGGCGCTGACCGCGCGCAAAACCGGTTTCAAGTAACTTGGCGAATTGCGCCGGATGCGGCGTCGCGCCGATGCACTCGACCGTGGTTTTCTGAAAATCGGCAAATCGGATTTTCAGAAATAATTTTCGTGCATGCTCGTTCTTGCGCGAACGCTGCAAACGTTCGCTGAGCTTCGTTACCAATGACGGCAATCGATGCAGACACGCGTTTAAATCGGGAATGTCCTGCGCGTAGGTTTCCTCGACGCTGATCGATTTCGCCACGCGCTCGGCGCTTACTTCGCGTTGATCGATACCGCGACACAGTTCATGCAACCTGTCGCCGAATTTACCGAAGTGATGTTGCAGCAAGAACGGCGACCAGGCGCGCAGATCGGCACAGGTATGCGCACCGAGCCGTTGCAGTTTTTCCGCGGTGACTTTGCCGACACCGAACAATTTGCTGACCGGTAACGCCGCGACAAACGCATCCACACGCGCCGGTGTAACGACAAATTGTCCGTTCGGCTTGCGCCAATCGCTGGCAATTTTGGCGATGAATTTATTCGGCGCGATACCCGCCGATGCGGTGATGCCCACCGTTGCGGCGATCCGTTCGCGAATCTGCTGGGCGATTAGCGTCGCGCTGCCGTGGCAGTGCGGCGATTCGCTGACATCGAGATACGCTTCATCGAGCGAAAGCGGTTCGACCAGATCGGTGTATTCGCGATAGATCGACATGATCTGCGCGGAAGCGGCGCGGTATTTTTCCATCGCCGGCGGCAACACGATCAGCTGCGGGCAGAGTTTCAACGCCTGCGCTGTCGGCATCGCTGAATGCACGCCGTAATGACGCGCTTCGTAGTTACAGGTTGCGATCACGCCACGCTGCTGCGGTGTGCCGCCGACCGCCATCGGCAACCCGCGCAATGAAGGGTCGTCGCGCATTTCGACTGCCGCGTAAAAGCAGTCGCAATCGATGTGGATGATTTTGCGCGGAGGGCGATCAGCCGCCATGGCGAATCGATCAGAACTGCGTGATCAACACGAACGCGCCGGAAATTCCACCCAGCGCCGGCAGCAACAGCGGCACAAGACCCTCGCTTTCACCGCGCACGCGCCGCATTTTTTCGTAGAGGGCACCGGTCAATGTGCCGCTCAATGCCAGCAGTACCAGCATCGGCAACCACGGCTGAGCAACACCCGAGCCGATTGCAATCAACAACACGCCGCATAAAAGCACGCTGGCCTGGCACCAACGCAGCAACAGAATTTCACGCATTTCTCACCTCGCCGTTAATGCATAACACTACTGTACGGATAGATAGTTACTGTACGAATAAACAGTTAACTGTATGCATGCACAGTAGTTGGCGAGAGTGCCTCTGTCAATACGGCGCGCTTTGCGCGGTCTGCGATTGCGGATGGATCACGAATGCGTTCACGCCGACAAAACGCAGCGCGGCCGAAATAGCGGTGTTGCGGCCGGTTTGCGGATCGGGAATGCCGTCGGCTTCGCGTTCGATGGCGCTGAGCAATGCCGGGCACGACATGCGCGACAGATTCGCGCCGATTTGTGTCGCTTGCACGTATTGATCCTTGATGCTGGCAATCGTGTGATAGCCGACGAGTTCGCCGTGGATCGATCCATCGGGCTTCCATGTTGCACGCAGGCGCGCGTTGCGCAGTTCGCGATACGAATTGACGATCTGTTCCTTCATCCGCACACGCAAATCGAAGGTGTCGGTGATCAATTCGCCGTTGACGATACGTCCGCGCACATGGCTGGTAAAACGCGGATCGCGATTGACATCGAAGCTGACACTCGCCATCGGCGCGCCGACGGCGTTCAATGTCAGCGGCGTGGCGCTGCTGTACACCGCAACGGCGACATCGGAATCGTTTTGCTCATTGTCGATGCCGCTGACCTCGATCAATGTCGGCGCATCGCGCGAGACGATCGCTTTCTCGGCATTTTCCGGATCACCGTAATCGCGCGCGCTGAACGCGCAGCCGGTTGCACGAATCAGTTTGTTATCGATGCCTTTCCCGCCTTTCGGGCTGGTGAAATCGCTCGATGAATTTTTGCCATCGAGATTGGCGCCGTACGCAATTTTGCCGCTATAGCGCCGGTTGCCGGTGTTGAAGAGGGGAAAGTCTTCGGGGTTAGTGCAACTGTCGTAGGCAAAGCGGGTGCCATTAAACACCATCGAGCCTTTACCGGCGGGCACGCCGTGCTTTTTGCGCAACTCATCGAGCTGTTGTGGCGTGGGTTGGAATCCATTTTCGGAGCCGATTTCTTCCATCGTAAATTTCAGGCGCTGCGCCATTAGATCGCCCAATTCGGCGCGCTTGCCCTCGGCTGCGTATTGCGCCTGCTCGGCGGGCGGCAGCGTACGTTTGAAGATATCGATGGCGCCGTCGGATAACTGCGGGCACGTATTTGGCTCGTTTGCCATGGCGATATAGATATTGCTCAGCACAAAACTGCGCACCTTGGTATCGGCAAGCGCTGAGCCGGAAAGGACGAACGCCAGCGCTGCCGTGAGCAGCCGCGCGCATTCGGACTGCGGGCGATGGGGCAAGATTCGGTACGTCATTATTGTCTCCTTGTGACCTAGTCTTTCGCCAAACACTATGCAATGTCGAAAAGAGCGCCGACACCCCTGAATCTGACGCTTTTCCATGTTATTTTGCTCAAGTGAGATCGGCGCAACATCCTGCGCGTTGCAGTTTGCGGAAAAAATAATGACGACAAAAGACTTCGCTTCACATTCGATTCTGGCGGCTCGCGAAACCGGCGAGCTGATGGCCACACGTCTGCTACTCGCCTTGAAACTTGTGAAAGGCGATATCCCCACCGTCTTTAAAAATACCGGGGTCAATTGCTCGCTGGATGAATTTCTCGGCGGCCAGATTCACGTGGTTTCCGCTGAAACGCTGATGCGTATTTGTTCCTGGAGCGCATCGCGTCTGCTTGTGCTTGCGACTGAGCGCGACGGCCGCCCGAGTTTTCGCAGTGAAGATTGGCGGCTGCTCTTTTATTGCCTTATCAGCGCGCGCTCTTTGCGCGAAGCCATTCAGCGGGGTAGCGAATTTTTTCGCGCTATCGATGGCCGCTGCGGTTTCATGGTATTGCATGAGGAGAGCGACAAGGCAGAGATCCGCTTTAGCTGCGCGCATCTGCAGCGCAGCGAGGCCTCGTTCTTTGTCGACATGTTCGGTATCGCCAACATGCACGGCATTTTCAGCTGGCTCATTGGCCAGCCGCTGCCGGTGCTAGAGGTGCTGATGGATTACGGCAGCGAAATGCAGCCGTATTTTGATCGGGATGTATTGCCGTTTCCGGTCAATCTGGATACGCCGGTCAGCGCGTTGCGTTTCCCCGCACAATTCCTCGATTTTCCTATCGTGCGCACCAACGAAGATTGCGACGCCCGGGCAAGTTTCAGTTTTGTATTCAATATGCCGGAAGCCAATTCACAAGTTGCGTTTGCCGAGCGCGTGCGGGGTCTTATGCATCGCATGTTGCGCGAAAATAATTCGCCGCCTTCGCTACAGGAACTGAGCGCAAAATTTGGATTGAATCAGACCACTTTCCGCCGTTATCTGAAAGCGGCCGGCATGTCCTACAACCAGATCAAAGACAGTTGCCGCCGAGAATGGGGGCTGAATTTGTTGCGGCGCTCATCGCTAAGCATCGAAGAGATTTCCGACCGGCTGGGCTTTTGCGATTCGGATGCGTTTCGCCGCGCCTTTCATAACTGGTTTGATATTTCGCCGTCGCAATATCGCAAACAGGGAAGTATCGATCAGCTCACTCAATAACGTTGTGTTTCGTTCAGCCCGCCTTCAACTGGCCGCACTTCGATATCGCCGAAACGCGCGCCGGGCCAGCCCGAGGCGATCGCCATCGCCTCCTCCATATCGCGCGCCTCGATCAAAAAGAAGCCGCCGAGCTGCTCTTTGGTTTCGATGAACGGACCGTCGGTGACCGCGACCTTACCGTCCCGCACCCGCAAGGTTTGCGCGGTGCGTGCGCTCTGTAATGCATTGGTCAGCAGCAGATGACCGGATGCTTCGAGCAACGCAACATAATCGAGCGTTTCGCGCCGCAGTTCGGTCCATTCGGCAAGCGACATCGCAGCGAATGTGGCTTCGGCTTCGTAGGCTAGGCACAGGTATTTCATCGCTGCTCCTTAACAAACATTACTTAACAAGTACTACTGAACAAACATTAATGCGCCGATGTTGACGCGGCTCAGCCGCGACACGCGAGCGGCAAATAATTGACCGGCACGTCGGTGTGATTCTCGCCGTGCACGGTCATTTTTTCCGGCGGATTCGCGTAGCCGCAAACCCAGGTAATCGGCACCACTGGCGCATCGTCGATAACCGCCGGGCGCAGCGACAGGGTTTTATCTTTAATTAGCGGATGCGCGCGATTGCCGAACGTAATATCGATTACGCCGTTCTTGATCGATACCGCGCGCACGAAATTATTTACGACTTTATCGGACACGGGTAAGCCAGCGCTGGGGTTGTCCGGCAAAAAATTGTGTGTGGATGCCCATGCCGTCGCGATCGGCGTTTTCGCAATATCGGCAAGCGGCAACGCTTCGGCTATTTGCGTTCGGATCAATTTATCCTGCCCGCTCGGCAGCGCGATCATCGCCAGAATGGCAATGATCGCAATCACTACCAGCATTTCGATCAGAGTGAAGCCACGCCGGGCATACGCGAAGTGATTGATCGGTTGAAGGATGTTGCGCATTTATTTGCGGGCTCGTTGTTTAATCCAGCCTGCAGTTTGAAAAACCCCATCAGCGTTTGCAAATGCGCGGCTTGGTCGTTCATTGCCTCGGATGTGGCCGCCAACTCTTCCGACGCGGCGGCATTGCTCTGCATCGCCTGATTAAGTTGCACCATGGCCACGCTGACCTGCTGGACGCCGGTCGCCTGTTCCGATGTGGCAGCCGCGATTTCCTGCACCAGATCCGCCGTTTTGCCAATGGCCGGGACGATATTTTCCAACAGTCCGCCGGCCTGTTGCGCATGGCCGACCGTCGTGCTGGTCAATGTGCCGATCTCTTGCGCCGCAATTTGCACGCGGCCGGCCAGCTTGCGCACTTCCGCCGCAACCACGGCAAAGCCCCTGCCCTGCTCGCCTGCCCGCGCTGCTTCGATGGCTGCGTTTAACGCCAGCAGATTTGTCTGATAAGCGATGTCGTCGATCAGCGAAATTTTCCCGGCGATCGACTGCATCGCATGAGCGGTGCTGCGCACCACGTCGCCGCTGCTGCGGGTATCGCCGGCCGCAGTGCGCGCGATGGCTTCGGTCGCCTTCGCATGTTCGGCGCTGAGGACGACCGACGCAGACATTTGCTCGATCGTCGCCGATGTCTCTTCAACGCCAGCGGCCTGTTCGGATGTCGCCTGACTGATCGACTGCGCTGTCGCGCTTACCTGTGTCGATGCGCCCGCGAGCGAGCTTGAAGCACTGCGTATGTCGCTGACCACACTGGCAATATTGCCGGCCATTGTATTGATCGCGTGAGTGAGCCCGCCGAGCTCGTTGCTCATATCGATATTGTCTTTCAGCGCAAGATCGCCTGACGCCACCATCTGGCATTCTCTTGTCAGCACCGCCAGCGCCGTCAGCACGCGGCGCTGAATGAACCACCCGCTCCAGCCGATGAGCATAATCGCGACCAGCAACAGCGCGAGCAGAGAATGCGGCGGCGTCAGCGGCGATGCGGCTAACGGGACCCAACCCAGCGCAATACCGCCGGCCAGCGCCAACGCCGTTATTGCCAGTGCGCCGGTCAAGCCGATGCGCGTAGCGAAATTCGGCCGTAGCCAACGTTGCACCGCGCCGACTGGACCTACCCGGACAACGCGGCCATCGCGAATCGTTAAGCCGCGCGCAGTGCCGCGGCGAAATTTTTCGTAGGCCGTGTCGGCAGCTTCGATCTGCTCGCGCGTCGGCCGCACGCGCAGCGACATAAAGCCGACGATCGCGCCGTTTTCCCAGATCGGATTCGCATTCGCCTCAACCCAATAATGATCGCCGTTTTTGCAACGGTTCTTAACCATGCCGCGCCATGCACGACCGCTTTTCAGCGTGTGCCATAAATCGGCGAATGCCTCCACCGGCATGTCTGGATGGCGCACGATGTTGTGAGACGCTCCGATCAATTCGCTTTCGGTAAAACCGCTGATCTCAACGAAAGGGCGATTCACATACACAATGCGCCCCTGCAAATCGGTTTTTGAAACGATGTATTCGCCGTCGCGCAACATGCGCTCGACGTGAGTGACTGAACCGTTGTTCCGCATAAAGAACGCCGCTGAGTAAGCCCGTTAGAGATGGGCTTAAGTAAAGTAGAGGCTGACGGTTTTAGTGATTGATGGTGTAGCAATCGCCTTATAAAACGAGAAAGGCTTGATCTGCATCAAGCCATTTCGTCACTCGCTCAATCTACCGCAGTGAATAATTAGCGGTTATATATCGCGATGAATAAAAAAGTTGCGCGCTTCATTGTGATTCGTACTTATGCCGGCGTTGACTCACGCGCTTATTTTTTTGCCCTCGTTACGCATTTTTCAATGTGCGCTTTACTTCCGCCCACAACACCGAGTACGCCAGCCCCGGTACGCTGCTGCCGGCAAAGGCATTCACTGGCGCTCGATGCGTACCCATCTGCTCCAGCGCGCTCGCATACGGGATATAGGTTTTCAGCATTTCGGGAAATTGTTTTTTGCGCCGCTCGACGATTTCGCTCTGAATTTTTCGGCGGCGATCGACCTGCGTATAGAACGGAACGACTTTCACCTCTCCCCACTTTTTCGATGCGATAAATTCCTGCAATTGCTGGTACGCGCGCAACGACAGCGGCGAGGGAATTAACGGCACCAATAGAATATCGACCGCGCGAAATATTTGTTCGGCTGTGCTCGATAAGGCTGGCGCGCAATCGAGTATCACCAGATCCTGTTCACCGCCGAACGATTTCAGCAGCGATTTGAAATGCGTTTTGCCGGCGTCGGTTTTTTCGAACAGCACATCGAGTTTACGCAAACTCAAATCGGCGGGTACCACGCTTAAATTGTCGTAATCCGTCGGCAGCAATAATTCGCTCGCGGCCAATTTTCCTTCCATTAATTTTGCCGCGCGTTGTTTTAATTCGTCGGTGTCGATACCGAGATACCAGCTCGCATGGCCTTGCGGATCGAGATCCCACAACGCCGTGCGCAAACCCGATTGCGCCGCAAGGTATGCGAGATTAACCGCCGAAGTGGTTTTACCCACTCCACCTTTGATGTTGAACAGCGCAATGGTTTTCACACGATCGCTCCTTGTTGTTTTTGTAGTGCGTAAATTATTGCCGGCTGCGTAACGATTTCAAAGATATTGCAGCAGCTCTATCGTCGCGCCCTGGGGGTCAACCAAAACCGCCGATTTTAATTGGTATTCAACATTCGTCGTGGGAGGAGCTATAACGGACGCGCCGGCAGCAACTGCCTTCGCGATAGTGGCGTCGATATCCGTAGTCGTAAAACCGAGCGCCACGCCGTCGAGCGGCGGTAATAATTTATTGGGAAAGCACTGTGCCATCAACGATGGCACCGGCATCCCCTGCTCACCCGCTCTACCCATAATAACTTCGTGCATCTCCATCTCGCCTTCGCCGTCGCTGATCCGGGCAATTTCAACCAGCCCAAAAACATTGCTGTAAAACGCGAATGCGCTATCGATATCGGCGACGGTAATTTTGGTAAAAACGAACTGCGTGTCATTTGTTGTTGTCATCAGAAACTCCTCACGGTAGAAATGCTGCGCAGAAGAATAGCGCGATCCGTTGTGCCGCGTATTAACGCGAATTTATTCTTTGTGATGCAACAGTTACCGAATACTGTTGCACATCTCGTGTTGCAACAGGGAAGGCGCATGCCATTACCAGTCAGCGCGGTCATCGACCGCATTTATCGCAACGAATCGCGTCGCGTACTGGCGACACTGATTCGGCTGCTCGGCGATTTCGAACTGGCCGAAGAAGCGTTGCATGACGCTTTCAGCGCGGCATTAAAGCAGTGGCCGGAAAGCGGGGTTCCGCAGAATCCGCGCGCATGGCTGGTGTCGGCCGGCCGCTTCAAGGCGATCGACCAGCTGCGACGGCGCGCGCGCTTCGATGCGTCGCTGAACGACATCGCGCAGCAACTCGAACTCGACGCCGAAGAAGAGCCCGTCGAGGATCACGAGATTCCCGACGACCGGCTGCGGCTGATTTTCACCTGCTGCCACCCGAGCCTGTCGGCGGAAGCGCAGGTGGCGCTGACGCTGCGCGAAGTGTGCGGCCTCACTACCGAGGAAATCGCGCGGGCGTTCCTCAGCTCTGCGCCAACTATTGCACAGCGCATCGTGCGGGCGAAAACCAAGATTCGCGACGCCCGCATTCCTTATGAAGTGCCGGCGCAATCCGAGTTACCCGAACGACTCGATGCGGTCTTGCAGGCGATTTACCTGGTATTCAACGAAGGTTATCTGGCCTCGACCGGCACGGCCCTGACGCGGACATCGCTGAGCGACGAGGCGATACGACTGGGCCGGCTGCTGCTCGAATTGTTGCCGGCCCCGCTGGAAGATGGTGAACCCGCCGGCCTGCTCGCGTTGATGCTGCTGCATGAATCGCGGCGCGCCGCGCGCGCCTCGAGCGATGGTGATCTGATCGTGCTCGAAAAGCAGGACCGCGCACTTTGGAATCGCGAACAAATTAACGAAGGCTTACCGCTGGTGCTGCGCGCGTTCGCGGCGCGGCGGATCGGTCCGTATACGCTGCAAGCGGCTATCGCGGCGGTGCATGCCGAAGCGCCGAACGCCGACGCCACCGACTGGGAACAAATCGTCGGTTTATACGATGTCTTGTTGCGCGCGAATCCATCGCCGGTGGTCGAGCTGAACCGCGCGGTGGCGTTGGCGATGCGCGACGGTCCGGAAGCCGGGCTGACGCTGGTCGATGCGTTGCTCGAGCGTGGCGAGCTCGGCGATTACTACCTGGCCCATGCCGCGCGCGCCGATCTGTGCCGGCGCCTCGACCGCATCGACGCCGCGCGGTCGGCATATCGACAAGCGCTGGCACTGACCAGGCAAGACGCAGAGCGCCGTTTCCTGGAGCGACGCCTCAACGAATTAGCGGAACCCTAAAAATATTTTCACGCCTGTGTCGATTTACGCTTGGTCGCGACGACTAATTAGCGAAACCGGCATTTATCGATGCCTTTCCTAGCCAGCAAGTCTTGGCAATCAATGCAATTCAATGGAGGACACTGCAATGAAACTGAACCCCTATCTCGCGTTCGACGGCAACTGTAGCGAAGCATTCGAGTTTTACGCCCAATGCCTGAACGGCAAAATCGAGGCAATGATCCGGCAGAAGGACACGCCTATCGCAGATCAGCTGAACCCGGATGAACGCGACCGCGTCATGCACGCCTGTCTGACTATCGGCGACGCCGTGCTGATGGGCGGTGACTCGCCAATCGGACAGCACCAGCAGCCGGTGGGCACATCCGTCGCGCTGCATGTCGACGATCCCGAAGAAGCAGAGCGCGTGTTCAATGCGCTGAGCGTTGACGGCAACATCATCATGCCGCTCTCGCCGACATTCTGGGCGCAGAAATTCGGCATGTTCAGCGATCGCTTCGGCACGCCGTGGATGATCAATTGCGTTTTCCAGAATAACGATTGCGCGTAAACCAACCATTCCATCCGCTTGAGCGCGATGACAACGATTGAAGGAGAACATCATGGCCAACACCATCAAATTGCACCGCGTATTTCGCGCACCGCCGGAACGTGTTTATCGCGCCTTCCTCGACGACGACGCGAAAGCGAAATGGCTGCCGCCATACGGCTTCACCGCCAAAGTGCATCACAGCGATACGCGCGTCGGCGGCAGTTACAAAATGTCGTTCACGAATTTCACCACGGGCGAGAGCCATTCGTTCGGCGGTACGTACGTTGAGTTAAAGCCGAACGAACGCATTCGCTACACCGATAAATTCGACGATCCGAATTTGCCGGGCGAAATGTCGGTGACGGTGACGCTGAAAGCGGTCAGCTGCGGCACCGATGTGCACATCGTGCAGGAAGGCGTGCCCGACGTAATTCCCGAAGAAGGATGTTATGTCGGCTGGCAGGAATCGCTGATGCAACTGGCGAAACTCGTCGAACCGGAAATTCCGGGTTAATTGCCCTTCGATACCGGCGAGCATTAATTCCCTCTCCCATTCGGGAGAGGGCGCAATGCGCGAACACTGGAGAATTAATCATGAAATATCTGGCACTCGTTTATTTCGACGAAAAAATGATGCGCGCGTTGCCGCAAAAGGAATGGAATGCGCTGAATAACGAATGCATCGGCTGCGTCGAAGGATTGCAACAGAGCGGGCACTTTCTCGATGGCGCACCACTGCACTGGACCGACACCGCAACGACGGTGCGCGTGCGCGACGGCAAAGTGCACACCACCGATGGCCCGTTCGCGGAAACAAAAGAACAGCTCGCTGGCTTTTATATGCTCGACGCACGTGATCTGAACGAAGCAATTCAACTGGCCGGAAAAATTCCGCCCGCACGCTACGGCAGTGTTGAAGTACGGCCTGTGCGCGAATTGGTTTTCACGCCGCCAGCATAGTTTTTTAATCATCGGCGTGTGCCTAACGATTTAACTCAGGCGCGCCGGGCACCATCCTTAGCAAAGGGAGAACGCAATGATGAACAAAAATATTATCTGTCTGTGGTACAACCACAACGCGGAAGAAGCCGCAAATTTTTACGCAAAAACGTTTCCGAACAGTGCGGTGAGTGCGGTACACCGTGCACCTTCCGATTATCCGGATGGCAACAAAAACGATGTGTTGACCGTCGAATTCACCGTCTGCGGTATTCCGTGCATCGGCCTTAACGGCGGCGATGTATTCAAGCACAGCGAAGCCTTCTCGTTTCAGATAGCCACCGACAACCAGGAAGAGACCGACCGTTATTGGAACGCCATCGTCGGCAACGGCGGTGCGGAAAGCCAGTGCGGCTGGTGCAAGGATAAATGGGGAATATCGTGGCAGATCACACCGCGCGTGCTGACCGATGCAATGGCAAAAGGCGGCGCCGAAGCAAAACGCGCGTTCGAAGCAATGATGAAGATGCGAAAAATTGATGTGGCCAAGATCGAAGCGGCTATACGCGGGTAGATGTCGCGATAACGAGGCTAGCTAGTAGGGCGTATTAGCGAAGCGTAAATGCGCCGCTCCCGTGCACAACGGCGCAATGTATTTCATTTATTGCGTCCTACGGATTATTGCGGTGCTATTTCAACATGCTGCTTCACAAGTTCCGCCATTGCTTTCGACTGCTGATCGCCCTTTCCAAGTAAACCCGCCACCACACCGAATTTATCGGACTCGGGACGGTTCTGATTGGTTTTCCATTTTCCCAAAATGCGTTGGATGGGAATTTCCACACCGACGATTGCATCCATAAGCTTCTCGGTAAAGTCGCGCGGCGCATCGTCGATTTTCCATGGCAACGCTTGCGATGCTTCGTGCTCATCGGTGAGTTTGCCGAGATGCTCGAATAACCAGCGATGGTCGTCGATAA
Organism: uncultured Spongiibacteraceae bacterium; assembly: GCA_946480345.1. The sequence goes on along the minus strand of CAMLJR010000020.1, from coordinate 13,866 downwards.
ATTGCGGCTGACCTTGCGCATGCACGACAGCGTAATTCCAGGTCGGTACCGCTTTGCCGTGCTCATGTTTGCTCGGATACCACGACGGTGAAATATAAGTCTGCGGCCCCTGAAAAATGATAGTACTCGGAATCGGTTGTGCGCCCGTTTTCCAAACCGGATTGGCGCGCGCCACATGACCAACCAACGTGCCGAATTCGCCGCGCGTTGGATCGAGCAAAAATGGAATGTGATTCGCTAACAGCTCGCCGTCGCCAAGCATTACCCATGCGCCGAGCGGATATTTGCGAATCAGCGCATGGAGCACATCAAGTCGGGTTTCTTCGTGTTGTTGCGGACTGTACATATCAACTCATTCGTTAAATTTTTCTCGGCTGCCCTGCCGCGTTCGTTTTGCATTTGGGAGCGATTTTTACATCGCCGCCATCACCGTGCCTGAGCACATTCATTCGCCACACACTGAGTAGAAATATCGCCGTGCGTGGCGATGAATCAGCTCCCTGCCCGATGATTAACCTCCGAGTTTTAAATATAAGGTTTGCCCAAACTCGCTACCCAACCAGAAAGGCGAAGGACCGCTGCTATCCGGTCTGTTGCGATTGTTCCAGTCCATTACAGTTTCCTCGCCGCCAATCGACTCGGTGATGAACACGCCCACATACTCTATTCCCACCGCATCGTCGCGATCAAAGCTTGCATTCGCGGCTGCTTTGCGCAAATAAACACTTTCAACCTGACTCAGCGGATAGGTTTCGATGCTATTGCGGCCGTTGCCTGTACTTTCGAAAATCTGTTTTTCCGCAGGCAAGTCATTTGCGTTTACACCGAACTCCAATGTCTGACCGGCGTTAATTTTTAACCCCCCTCTCTGATAACGAAGAGGGAATTCTCTTCCGCCGGTTTTTGTTATGACGCCTACATATAAGTTATCGGCTGTTCCCACATCTGGCTGGGGAGCAAGTGTTGTCAAACGAATTAAGATTTTTGTTACGGCCATGCTTTTCTCCTTGTAAGAACATTAAACTTCGATGTTAGTGAATTACTTCAGTGGATAGATTAATTAGCAGATCCGACTCCCTCGTTGCGCAAAAAATTTCCCATGTACTTCATGTTACCTCCGTGTTTTTCTGTTAATTCAGTGTCTTCTGTTATATCTCGATGTGGCTTCCATGCATGATCGTTACGATTCAATCATACCGGGAGTCATATGGAAAAATTAAGCGGCAACAACATAACGGCTTGCGCTTTGATAACTCAACAGCGCCGCCTCTGTCAGTGATTTTTTCCGCAATTCGTCCGACAGAATTTCCACACCGAATGGGCCGGTATACCCCGTCTGTTTTATGCATGACACAAAACCGCGAATATCGAATTGGCCCTCGCCGCATAATTTACGGTGATGCATGCTGTCTTCGGAAAGGCTGCCATGCACAAATAAATCGGCGTCGTTGAGTTCGACGGCACAGATATATTGCGGCGCAATTTTCTGAATGTCTTCAAACGCCGCGCCCGAACGCACAACGTGCCAGATGTCGAGTAACAGGCCGCCGTTATTTGCGTTGACATCAGCGACAATCGCGAGCGCTGCATCGAGCGTGTTGACGTCGGAGAAGGGAACCATTTCGAGTGCGATAGTGAGTTCGTGCGTTGCGGCTTCCGCACAGAGTTGCCCGAATTCGTCGATCAAACGCTGCTGCGAGCAAAATTCGCCAAATGGCGGTATGACTTTGATATGTCGCGCGCCGAGCGCATCGCCGGCGGTGAATAAATCCCATCGGATCGCATCGGAAGCGCGCTGGCGTTCGCCGGTCGAGAACCAATCGCCGAGATATTCGAGCTCGATGTGTTTGAGGTGATGTTCGTCGAGCAATTTACGTAGCTGACGAAAGTTGCCGCGCTGTAGATATTCCTGCAGATCGCCGTGCCAGAAACCGATGCCGGTATAGCCCGCTTCCGCCGCCGCCACGATGCGTTTTTCCAGCGCAAAAGGGCTGACATTATTCGCGCTGCCCGGCACGACATTACCGGCGATGGTCCAGCAGGTGGCGATCAAATCCGTTGCGTCAGACATGCGGTGCTCGCAGGTATCGATGACTTGCGCGCAAGCCTAGCACGGGACAATCCATAGCAAAGATCGCATGTACTACAGCGCGCGTTTGCGCTGCAGATCATGCGGATAGTGAACCGATGCACGCCAGAACAGCGCTCCACCGGCGATCGAGAGCGTACTTATCAACAGTAGACTCAGACGTAACGCCTCGGCCGCAAAACGCGCGGTGAGCAAGTCACTGACCACACCCGCCAATAGCGGCCCCAGCGTGCTGCCGATAAGATTGATGACGACAACCAAAAGCGCGGTAGCCTGCGCACGCTGTTGCGGCGCGACCAATCGCGCCGCGGCGCCGAATGATGGCCCCGCCCATAGCGAACCAAGAAAGCCTGTTGCCATCGCCAGTATGGCGACCCACGGTATGTGCACATCGCCGAACCCCAACCCCACGCCACCGCCGAGAGTGAACATGGCGAGGAACAGGGGAAACGAAATGAAATAGCCGAGCGCCGGTATACGCAGCTGCCAGCGCTCATCGCGCACGCGCAATTTATCGACGATGATGCCCGCCGCCACGCTACCGGCGATGCCGCCAACCGCCGCACCCATGCTTAGCCAGGCGCCCGCTTGGATTAAGGTCATACCGTGCGAGCGCATGAAAAAGGCTGGCATCCAGATGGCTGCGGCGTAACCGAAGATGTTGAACACGCCGACCCCGAGCGCGAGTAGCCGAAACGATGGAATCGCCCAGCAGCAGCGAATCGTCGTTGCCAACGATTCACCGCTCGGCACTTGAGTAGTCGGGTGGCGTACGCGCCGAGGGCCGGTCAGCCATACCAGCAATGCGATCGGCAGGCCCGGCAATGCCAGCGCGAAGAACGCCGCCCGCCAGCCCCATACGCTGGCAACTGCGGCGCCGCCGAGTAACCCTAAGACCAGCCCAAAATAAGTCCCGGAAGCCACTACACCGAGGGCACCGGAGCGACGCCGCTCGTCATACAGATCGGCGATGATCGATTGCGATGGCGGCATACCGCCGGCTTCGCCAACCCCGACGATCACACGCGAGAGCGCGAGTTGCGTAACGCTGACGGCCGCGCCACACGCCGCGGTGGCGAGACTCCACAATGCCGCAGCGAGTGCGAGGACGCGGCGCCGCGACCAGCGATCGGCGAGCCGGGCCAACGGCATGCTGAGCAGTACATAACTGAGGATAAATGCCGGCCCTGCGATCAAGCCCATCAGCGAATCGCTGGCGCCGAATTCCTCCTTGATCGCCGGAATCAAAATCGAAAACAGCTGGCGATCCGCATAGCTCAGCGTATTCGCGGCAAGCAGCAGCATCAGCACATAAAACCGGTACTGTCGCGAAACGGACTGCGCAGGCGCTTCATGTGTTCGGTGGGCAGACGGTACAGACATGGCAACTCCTGGGCAGCATTCGTTACGCGAGCGATGCCCTGTTTTATTGGTATTAATCGGAGTGGTGCGTGGGAAACCGCGCTGCATCACTTGCTGATGTAGCGCGGCGAAGATACCAGACAATCGACTTATAAAAAAATGATGATTAGCGAAGTTGTTGCAGGCGACGGCGTTGCGCCATTAGCAATACCCAACCGGCCGCGAGCAAACTCAACGCCGCTGGCTCGGGCACACTGGTGGAATCATTGGTAAACATCAGATCGTCGATTAACAGACTGCCACGTCGAAAATAAAACGAACCGATATTCAGGTAAGAAATCGGCGCGCCGGAAAAAGTGACCAACTGTTGATCGCGATAGGGCGTGCTCATTTCTTCGGTACCGCGCCAGCCGTCAGTGGCGATGCTACCGAGCAGACCATCGGCGCCAAACACGTCGATGAAAATAGAATCCTGATTCGCGGACGATACGAACATGCTCAACGACGTCGGCAATGAGCCGGTGAAGCGGATCTGCATATCCGGGCCATAAAAATCGGTGATCCCATTAAGCCCTGAGCGCACGCCAGGCACATCGGTAGCGATAGCCGCCGTATCGAAGAGTACACCGAGCGCTGCGTATTGATTGGTGACTGGTGTCGGCTCGCTGGGATCATCGCCCACCAACGGCGGTAAATCATCGAAATTGATCAGCGTTGCGCTTGCCATCGATGCAGCAAAAAAAATGGCGGCAACGAACATGGCAGCATGCGCGCAATGTCGTCGAAAACCAGCGGAAAACAGATAAACGAAAGGAAGAGTAAACGCAGTAAAAGGTGTGCGTGAATTTGTGTTATTGGCGCCCATGATCAATCCCTCGCAGCAGCAGGTCGAATAGCTCGACCCGCGCATTTAATCATGGCGATTCAAAATGAACGTGACGGCTGCCGCAGCGTTTTTAGATTTTTATCGCATGTGGAGCAGCAACGTATAAAACTTTGCGCGCTCGGACTATTTGCGGTTAATTCGGGCGCTGCAGACCGACCTGCATATTCCCTGCGGCATCGATGTTGTACACCTGCACGCCATCGAATGGCGCCGCATCGCCATCCAGCGCCACGATACTTTTATTCGCGGCATTGCGAGTCACATCGAGCACTAATTCCACCGCCTGCGCTGGCGTGAAGTGCTGACGAATATCCGCGATGACGTGTTCGTCGATAAATGCCGGTTGCCAAATCATCGCATCGACTAACGTCAGCGCGGCTTTTTGTGCGGCGGTCAAATCGCTTTCCAAATAATGATCGACAGCGTCGAGCTGTGTTTCTTTCACTCCAGCTTCCAGCGCGCTATATGCCCGCAACGATTTGCACAGCCGGCAATTGTGCTGACGCGCACCGCGCATGCGCACCAGTTCGGTGGTGACAGCGTCGAGTTCGTGCAGGTTGTAAACGACGCGCACGAATTCGAAAAAAGCGGTTTGTATATTGGCGGTTGGTTGCGTTTGCGGCCATTGCGCATGCGGCGAATCGAAAAGTTGTTCGAGTACGCGGCGCAGCCGCGGCACCATATCCGCGACATAAATAGCTTGCGCAACGGGCGTGCTCGCCATGCCAAAAAACGCTACGAATGGCGCGCGCAATGTTTCGTCGAGCGACGATACATCGAGACTGAATTGTTCGGCGAATGCCTGCACGCTGCGCAGCATCTCTTCATCGATCGGCGCATTAGCGGCTGTCGTTATCAGTGGCGGCAGGGATAATGTATTTGCGCAGGTGTTGCGAATAACCGCAGCCAGCTGAGGGTAATCATCGACATCAGCGGTGGCGGCGATCAAATCGTTCAGCGCCGCCTCGGCCTGCGGCGCATAACATGCCAGTGCTTGCGGTGCAGCGAGCGATGTCCAGGCGTAGATGGATGCACTATTCACATTTCGCTCCAGTGTGGTTCGCCGTTACATCCGTCCATGCGTTACAACGGTTTAATTTCTACCTTGCGCCATTTGATGGCACCGCCGCGTACATTGTTCGGCAATACGCCGTGTTGCAACGCAATCACACCCTTGCGCAATTTGGTATCGCGCACGTTGGCGGTTTGCACGCCGTTCAAGGTGACCGTCAAATGCGAGCCGATGGCCGTGATGCGTAAGGTGTTCCACTGTTCGCCGGCAGGATACGGTTGCGCCACCGCTGAGATATGCACGATGGCGCCGGTGCCGAATTGCGCTTCCGGACGCTGGTCGAAAATATTCGCCTCGTAACAGCTGGTATCGGTAATGGTCGAAGCGTCCTCGCAGCGAAAATAAATACCGCTATTGGTGGTGGCATCGGCCCAGAACTCCACTTCAAGCACAAAATCTTTATACGGCTGCTTGGTGACAAGAAAACCGCCGCTGCCATCGTCGGCGACAATCGCGTCCTCGTCGATACGCCAGTTCGCGCCGCCGATAATGTCGAAATTCTCCAAACCGCTGCCATTGGCAATTAAGGTGGTCCAGCCTGTTCGGCCTTCGGATTGGGCGATCGAAAACGGTGAGAGCGCAATCGATGCGCTTAACAAGAGAAAGTGGCGTAAGCCCATTTTGCCGTTCCGCTTCATCTATTATTCTCCGGCATTGCAATACACTTTCCGAAGATAGCAACAAATGACCGCCGGCGCACGACGCCATTTAGCACGAACTATTGGATTTAACGAGAACTAGTGGATCTCGCCATCCAGATAGAACCAATGGCCATTCTCATGCACGAAGCGGCTCGTCTCATGCAGCGCGAATGCGCGGCCATTTATTTTGTAACGCGCGACGAATTCCACGCGTGCATGCGACGCATCGATGGGCTCATGACGTTTTATCTGCAAGCCTAACCAATGCGTTTTATGGGCTTCGTTATTGTCGTGATTTACCGTAGCCGGCCGCGTCGACTGATGCCAACTGCGCTGAATATAGTCGTGTAATTCCATCACGAACGCACTGTAACGCGAGCGCATTAATGCTTCGGCGGACGCTGCTGCGCTGCCGTTATGCAGCGGCTCGCAGCAATCGGCATACGATTGTTTATCGTCGCAGGGACAGCGTCTGATCGAATCGGTCGGACGATTGTCGATTTCAGCGCGTCTGCGGGACATTTTCATCGTCATTAGGAATCTGATCTTGCCGCCACACAACGCGGCTGGACGACGCGATGATTTTGCGCAATTCGGAATATTCGAGCGGTTTTGTCAGATGGTAATCAAAGCCGGCCTCTGCCGCGCGGTCTTTATTTTTCTGCTGACCCCAGCCGCTGCTGGCGATCAACATGATTTCGCTCGAGGACATTTTCATTCGGACGTTTTCCACGACTTGATAGCCGTCGAGTTCCGGCATGCCGATATCGAGAATCGCCACATCCGGCACGGTATTTTCGATAAGGTCGAGCGCGGCTTTGCCGTCGTGCGCAATATCGACGTGATGTCCTTCGAGTCGCAGTAACAACGCGAGCGATTGCGCGGCGTCGACGTTGTCGTCGGCAACGACGATACGACGCGGCGCCATTTCATCGATAGGCGGCGTTTTATCGGCAGTCGTCGGCGTATCGACGATCACCGAGCGCGGCAGCGTCAACGTGAAGCAACTGCCCTGCCCCGCGCCTTCGCTATAAGCGGTAATCGAGCCGTTGTGCAGCTCGATAAATGCCTTCGATAATGCGAGACCAATGCCGAGACCTTCGTCGCCCGTTTGTGCGCGCTTGGTCGTGCCTTGCGAGAATAATCCGAAGATGGTTTCGAATTCATTTGGCTCGATACCAATACCGTTATCGCGCACTTCGATCACGATTTCTTTTTCGGTGACGTAACTTATCAAGCGAATCTGACCGCGAATGTTGGTATACCGCGCCGCGTTATGCAGCAGATTGGAAATCACCTGCGACAATCGCAACGGATCGACCAATACGCGCAGCGGCGTTTCCGGCATTTCAACATCCAACTGATGCCAGCGTGCATCGATAATGGGTTGCGCAGTCTCAATCGCGGTGCTGATGATCGACGCGAAATCCGCCTCGGATTTATTGAGCCGCAACATACCGCGCGTCGCCCGCGAGACATCGATCAAATCGTCGAGCATCATCGACATGCGTTGTACCTGACGTTCGATGACTTCAGTGCTCCAACGTAAATCGCCATCGAGCGGCGCGGAACGCTGCGCGATCATCGCCGCCTGCCGGATCGGTGCGAGCGGATTGCGCAACTCGTGCGCGAGCGCGGCGAGAAACTCGTCTTTGCGTCGATCCGAATCGCGCAGCTGTTGCTCGCGCTCCTTGCTGGCGGTGATATCGGCAAACCACACCGCGACGCCGGATTCGAGCGATGACGCGACGATGTTGTACCAGCGCAAGCCGCGGCTGCTTATCTGAATATCGGCGCGCTGAATTTTTTGCGTCATCGTGGCTTTGCTCAGCAGCTCGCGTAATTCCGCGCTCGACCACAGCGCAGGCGCCACCTGCGATACCTGGGCATTCAACAGGCCACGCACGGGCCGCTTGAGCATGTGCGCGGCGCTGGTGTTGACGTATGTGAATTGATAATCGCCCGGAATTTCGCCCTCAAAAATGGGCGAGAAAATACAAAACGGCACCGCCGACGCATCGAGCACCGAGCGAAACCGTTCATCGCGCTCGCGCACCATATTTTGCGCGCGGTCGCGCTCGATATACGACGCGGCGATCTGCGCGCAGACATCGGCAAGTTGTATTTCGCGGTCAGACGGCAAGTGCGGATCGGCGAAGTGCATCGACAACACACCGAGAATTTCACCGCCCTGATTGACGATCGGCGTGCTGTGCATGCCGCGAATTTTTTCTGCACGATACAGACCGGCGAATTTTTCCCATTCCGACTCATGCGTGACATCGAACACGGTGACACGTCGACCTTCACCGCATGCAAGACCGCAGGCGCCTTCACCCGCGCGCAAATTGGTTAGCTGGGCAAAACTGCCGGCATTAAACCCTTTGATGGCAACGACACTCAAACGATTCGATAACGGATCGAACCGCGACAAAATCCCTTTGCTGGCGCCGTGCAATGCGACGCTGACATCCAGAATTAATTGCAGCCGCTGCTGAAGCGAAATATCGAGCGCCAGTTTTGTGCTGAGCCCCGATAATTGTTCGAGATCCGCCACTCGCTGACGCAACGCTGCCTGTGCCGTGCGGGTGAGCTCCTGATTATCGCGACTGCGAAAATACAGCGCACGTGTCTTGTCCGCGCCGATCAGCAAACAAAAGGTAGCAATCGTAAAAAAAACCAGCGCATATCGATCGCCCGGCTGAGCAATAGAGAAATCAAAGCGCGGTTCGAGCACAAGGATCGCGTTGATCGTGCCGACGCCTATGACGATCAACGCCGGCCCGCGGCCCGCGACGAACGCGGTAATCGTGGTGAATGTCAGACAAAATAAATACGGCAGGCGATTGTCCACCAAAATCACGCCGAACCAATGGCACATCACCATTGCCGCCGCTAATGCTATTCCCACCGCATACGCGATCACGACGGAATTTCTTGTGAGATGGAGCATGTGTTAGATCCCGTCAACTGCTGCAGCACTTCGAATTTTTAGCTTGGCAGCCGCTGAATATTAGGTCGGAAGAGTGAATTCGGGGCGATAGTTTACAAACCCCTGTGTGAAAAATGCACTTTCTTACGCGCTCTAGTTAAGGGGTCGGTGCCTGAACTCCGCTTTCGGTTTTAAATATCTGGAATCATCCGCTGCTTTTGCATTTAAAAACGATGTCGTTCTCATTACAGGCACCTAATTTTTTCTAAATAGATTCTTTCACAATGCCTTTCGGCATCGGTATATGAATTGCACAGCAAAATCCCTACCGAATTGCGACGACGGCAGGCGGTTTTTGTGAGATGGATAATGCGGAGGCATTATGGCTCAGCATTTTGTGCAGTTTTATACCCGGGATAATTCGCTCGCCGACCGGCTATTCGAGTTTCTGGAAGAAGGTTTGAGCAAAGGCGAATCGTGCGTTGTCCTTGCAACGCCGCCGGTGCGCGAACGAATCGACGCATGGCTCGCCGACCACCCCGACGGCGAACGCTATCGCACCTTATATGCTCCACTCGACGCGCGCGAAACGCTGAGCCGCATTTTGGTCGACGGCTGGCCGAGCGAATCGCGCTTCAATGCCGTGGTCGGAACGCTGATAAAGGAACATATGCGTCGCTTCGATGGCCGTGTGCGTGCTTTCGGCGAAATGGTCGCGGTCCTCTGCATGGCGGGCAATTATGCAGCCGCATTACGGTTGGAAGAATTGTGGAACCTGCTGATGGAGCGCGAACCGATAACGTTGCTGTGCGGCTATCCGATGCATCTTTTTGCGTCGAGCGATAAAACCAAAGAATTCCGCGCCGTTTGTAAACTGCATTCGCATGTCGATTCTTGTTCCAAGGAATATACGCCGCAGCAATTACCAAAAATTGTCGCCGAACTGCAGCAGCAGGATGCCGCACTGCGCAATGAAATCGATCGCCGCGAAACGATCGAGCGCGCACTGGATCTACAACGTCAGGAACTCAACGATTTCCTGGAGAACGCCGCCGAAGGCATTCATCGCGTCACCGCGGACGGAATGATTCTGTGGGCTAACCGCGCCGAACTTCAGATGCTTGGCTATGAAGCCGATGAATACATCGCACACAACATTCGTGACTTCCATGTGCAGCCCGATGTAGCCGATCGCATGTTGCGTCTGCTCGCCAATGGCGAAACGTTACAGGATTTCCAGGCGCAATTGCGTTGCAAAGATGGCGCGGTTAAATACGTGCTGATCAACAGCAATGCGTTCTTTGTCGGCGGTAACTTTATGTATTCGCGCTGCTTCACTCGCGATGTGACAGCCCGCATCGAGCTTGAACGCACCTTATCGCAAAAAATCGACGAGCTCGCCGAAGCCGATCGTCGCAAGGATCGTTTTCTCGCGGTGCTCGGCCACGAGTTGCGCAACCCGTTAGCGCCCATTGCTACGTCGCTCGAAGTGCTAAAACTGCGCGGTGATGATGCGGAGCTGCGCGATCAAATTCATGCCACCATGCAACGCCAATTAAACATCGCGAAGCGCTTGATCGATGATTTGTTGGATCTGTCGAAAATTAAAAACAACAAGTTACAGATTACTAAAGAGCGCATTGGGTTAGCGCATGTTATCGAACGCGCCATCGAAGTGGTCGCGCCGCAGCTGGAACGCAAAGGACACGAATTACGCACGCATATTTCCGCTGGCGAATTTTATTTGCACGGCGATGAAGAGCGGCTGGTACAGGCCATCGCTAATATCTTGCAGAACGCCGTGAAGTACACACCGGCCGGCGGACATATCACTATCGAATTGCAACGTAATGGCGCGACCGCAGAATTATCAATCGCCGATGACGGCATCGGTATCAGCAGCGATTTGCAAACAGTGATATTCGATTCGTTCGTGCAAGGCCCCACCGAGCAACGCGAAGGCCTTGGGCTCGGACTCACGATCGCGAAAAGTATTATCGAATTGCACGATGGCCGGGTTGCCGTACACAGCAACGGTATCGGTGCCGGCTGCGAATTTCTGATTTGCCTGCCGTGTCTTGCTACACATCAATCCGCCGCCACCGAACCGCTGTCATTTGACTACGGCGATATCGATCGTCGCTCGATCATGGTGGTTGACGATAATATCGATGCCGCGACATCGCTCGGCCAACTGCTCAAGCTGCTTGGGCACGATGTCCGCACTTGTTTTAGTGGCGGCGAAGCGCTGCAAACCATTGCGCAATTTTCTCCGCATGTGATTTTTATCGATATTGAAATGCCCGAGGTCAACGGACATGAACTGGCGCGTCTGTTACGTCGCCGGCTCGGGCACGATCCTGTATTGATTGCGTTAACGGGCTACGGCCAGCTACATGATCGATATTCCGCGCTGGAAGCCGGATTCAATCATCACTGCGTTAAACCCATCGATTTACCGAGTATTCAAGCGCTGTTGAGCGGTGAGGCAATTCCTGCATAGCCGATATAACGGAAGCGAAGCGCCACCAAATGGGTGGCGCATAAGAATTCCGCCTTACTCAATTTTGTAAACGAGATTCACGGTGGTCAGCGAATCGAGCTGATGTTGGTCGGGCGGCGGCGACGTGTTCTTGCGCAACTCATAGCCGACGCTCAACGCCAGGTGGTCGTTCATCGAAACTTGTAGCGCTAGATTGTTTTGCAAAAATGTATTGTCCGACGCAGCTTCGACTAAAAATTTGTTCAAGATTTTCGTATTGGCAGTGAGCTGGCGTTCGAAGTTGGCACCGCCGACAACAACTCCGCGATTGGTTGGATCTTCATGAATGCGCTCAACCACTTCGCCGCTTTCGTCTTCTATTAAGGTTTGCGGTTCCGAGCGCTTATAACCGACACCGAGCTGAGCGCTGAGTTTTGTTTGTTCGGTATCGTAAAAGTGGTAACCAAAACCCGTGGTCAGCGCGGCTTGATAACTAAATGCGCCATATTTGTCATTTTCGTAACGGAGACCGCCGAACGAATAAAGTTTCTGTGTCAGTTTGTAATCCGACTGCCACGCGGTGTCCCAGCGCTGAGCCGATGTAACGTTATTTTTTTCGCCGTATAACACACTGAACGAGAAAATATGTTTCCATAAATCGTATTCTCCTTTCAGATCGAGTTTCGCATTCGCGCTTTGATCGTCGGTATTACCGCGTGCGGACACATACCCCAGCTGCCCGGCGCCCGTCCAATCGGCAAGTGCAGTATTTGAAATGAGTGCGAATGAAGCGAAAGTGAGTGCGTTACGTAGTCTCATGTTTACCTCCTTTTCGTGGTGTCTGGGACTATAACAAATCATCGCTTTATTTCCGGCCTATTTTTCCCACGCCGAGAGATAGGACACTTTTTTAAATTTCTGCATTTTTTAACTACAGAACAATTTAATTTTTTTAGTACATCATTGTCTGTTCAATTTGGCTTGGGTAATGCATTTAACATTTACCTTTACGCTTAAAGCACAAGCGCGAGTGTTAGCATCGCCTTTATCAATATTGCAATCTCACTAAGGTTTTTATGATCAAGCTAAAACTTGCCCTCGAACTCAACTACGACATTGCTCAACACGGCTGCGATTTTGTCTTCAATATTCATGCAGCGCATACGCCTTGTCAGTCTGTCGTTGCGGAAAACCTGCAACTTAATCAGGCATTGACGTGGGATATTTATCGCGCGCCCGACAGCGGTAATCGCTACTTGCGTCTGCATGGAAATGCAGGCGCATTGAAAGTGCAATATTCCGCAACGGTCGCGTTAACGCATTTCATGACCGCGCCGGCGCAAGTAATGGAAGTGCCTGTCGCACGCTTACCCGGCTCGGTGTTGCAATACATTTACCCAAGCCGTTATTGCCAATCGGATCGGCTGCATAAATTAGCGATTCGCGAGTTCGGGCATTTGCAACAAGGTTATTCGCGCGTCCGCGCGATTCAGGATTGGGTACAGCAGCATGTGACGTTCACATCGGGCGCGTCGAATGCGAGCACATCGGCGGTGGATACGCTGGTCGATCAAGTCGGCGTATGTCGTGACTTCGCGCATTTAATGATTGCGTTGTGTCGCGCAGTAAATATTCCAGCGCGCTTCGCGACCGGTATCGATTACGGCGCCGATGCGGCGCTCGGCCCCACCGATTTTCACGCGTATGTCGAAGTGTATCTGAGCGATCGCTGGTATATCTTCGATGCATCCGGCGTCGCGATACCGATGGGTTTTGTACGCCTCGGCACTGGTCGCGATGCAGCCGACACCGCTTTTGCCACGTTGTTTGGCAGCGTGATTTCGTCAGCACCGATTATCCGTATCGAAGCGATTACCGATACCGAAAATAATTGCGTATTGCCGTATCATTGCGTCGAAGCGCTATCGACCGATGGTGGAAACTGATAAATAAAAAGAATTTAAACATGGCCGAGAATCTAAAGCGCTGCACGTGGGCGGCGAACGTAAAACCGTTTTATCAGCACTACCACGACACCGAATGGGGCGTACCGGTACACGACGATCGTCTGCTATTTGAAATGCTAATCCTGGAAGGCGCGCAAGCTGGCTTAAGCTGGGAAACCATTCTCAAGCGTCGCGATGGTTATCGCAAAGCCTTCCACAATTTCGACGTCGTGAAAGTCGCACGCATGACCGACGAAAAACTGGAGGAGCTGCTTGTCGATGGCGACATCATCCGCAACCGCTTAAAAGTATTCGGCATCCGCAAAAACGCGATTGCCTTTCGCGCGATACAAAAAGAATTCGGTTCGTTCGATGAATACGTATGGAAATTTGTCGACGGTAAACCACAAATTCGCCGCCCTAAATCCGCTGAGGATTTTCGCACCACCTCACCCG
>CAMLJR010000019.1 GCA_946480345.1 uncultured Spongiibacteraceae bacterium | reverse complement strand
TCAAATTTATCGACCCGCACATATTCATCGAGTTCAGCGCAAGCATGCTGTATTAGTCGCGTGGCTCGTCGCGCAACCCTTGGTTAGTCGGCGGAACCAGGCGATATTTTTTCGTTGTGAGGTATGTAGCTGATGAAGCCCGCCGGATTTTGTTGACTTCAATCAAACATCGCTGCGAAACAGCTCTGTCTCATCCGAAACGACGATACGCAAGTATTACAGCGACGTTTACTTTTACCTCACAGTGATTCGAGGCCAACCCGCCGTCCTCGATAAATCAATAAACGAAAATCACCCGTTGAGGAAGTCATCATGTCGACCTTGTCTGCTTTGCAAAGTGGCGCTCTGCAACAATCTGGCAATGAAACGCGCAAGCCATACAAAATTGAAGCCGCGGTATTGCCGGAGCGTTACGCACGCGGTTGGCATTGCCTCGGCAAGGCGAGCGAATTCACATCCGAGCCGCGTCGCTTACAGTATTTCGGCACCAAACTCGTTGCCTTTCGCGGTGAGAATGATGGCGCGGTACATATCATCGATGCTTACTGTCCGCATATGGGTGCCGATCTTTCGTTAGGTTGCGTCAAGGGCGATTCCATCGTTTGCCCGTTTCATTCCTGGAGTTGGGGCGGTGATGGCGTGTGCAACGATATTCCCTATGCGAAACGCATTCCGCCGAAAGCCGTTATCAAATCGTGGCCGACGCTCGAAGAAAACGGTTTGTTATTCGTTTGGAACGATCCCGAAAATAATCCGCCGATCGAAGCGCAACGTCCCGAACGCAACGATGATTATTTTTCGGGAGAGTGGACTGATTGGGCCACGCTGCAATTCACGATTCACAGCAATTGTCGCGAGCTGGTCGACAACATGGCCGATATCGCACACTTCGGTCCGGTGCATTTCTTCAAGATCAATAAATTCCGCAACGTGCAGGACGGTCATAAATTCATTCAGTATTCCGAAGGTCAGCACGATATTCTCGAAGATGGCTCAACCGGTTTGACGAGCATCGCCACCTACGAAGGTCCGGCGTATATGACGACCACGATGAACGGCTCGATGAGCGGCGAACCGATGAAAGTGCATTTGCTCGTCGCCCATGTTCCGCTTAATACCGAATGTTTCCATATCAACTTCGGCGTGATGCTGAAAAAAGTTGAAGGCGCGAGCGAGGAAGAAAATCAGAAAATGCTCGCAGACTATGTGCAAAAGAACATTGAATCGTTCAAACAGGACGTTGCGATCTGGGACAACAAGATACGCGTCGACAATCCCCTGCTGTGCGATGGCGACGGCCCCGTCAACATGCTGCGTAAATGGTACAGCCAGTTTTATATGGACGTGGCGACGGTGCCGAACGCACTGACGCAACACAAAGAACACGTGACATTGGGCTGAGCGCGAGAACTCATCATGAATATCGCTGCGCTCGGTTACGTCACGATTGAATCCACCGATTTGCAAAAATGGATGGATTTCGGCACGAAGGTACTTGGCTTAATGGTGGCGTCGGATATTTCGACACCGCCATTTCACCAGAACCAACAGCTCTACCTGAAGATGGACGACTACCAATATCGTCTGCGTATCGTGCTCGGGAAAAAAGATCGCTTCCTCTGCGCCGGCTGGGAATTGCCAGGCCAGAACGCATTCGCCGCCGCCGTGCAACGCTTGCAACATGCTGGTGTTTCCGTTGAACTCGGTAGCGCGCAGGAAGCACAGGCGCGCCGCGTAAAGCAATTTGCGCGCTTCGTCGATCCAGCCGGAAAAATCGGCGAAATTTTCTGGGGCCTCGCGCTCGACTATTTACCGCTGATTTCCCCGGTTGGCGTGCATCGCTTCGTTACCGGTCACAGCGGCGATATGGGGCTCGGTCATATCGCGATGACCACACCGGATATCGAAGCGAGTCATCGTTTTTACACAGAGGTAATGGGTTTCGGTCAGACCGATACCATGCACATTTACGAAACGCCGGATAAAAGTGACGCGGGTCATGCACTGCATTTTCTGCATGTGAACAATCCGCGCCACCATAGCCTCGCGCTGTATCACGATACGAAAGATGCACCCGGCGATTTGGTGCATTTAATGCTGGAGGTCGAAGATCTCGATACGCTCGGTATGATGCAGGACCGTGTGCGCGCAATGAATGTTCCGATCGTCACCGACATGGGCCGTCACACCAACGACCGCATGGTTTCGATGTACGTACAATCCCCAGCTGGTTTCGCCGTCGAATATGGCTTCGGCGGTTTGCAACTGAACTGGTCGCAATATCTTCCGACGATTTCCGACCGCACCAGTATCTGGGGCCACCGCTGGAATCAGGGCGGTTAAAAAGTTTTACGCAACGCCAGGTCTCTCAAGAAATAGCTTGCGACCCCGCGCTCGACTTTGTCGGCGCGGATTTTTTGATTTCGCGGGAACGGTTAATTGCTAGGGCGATCATTCGATGAGCTGATTGAGCCTACGGAAAACCACTACCATGTTACGTACATATTCCAATAAGCGAATTCTCCGTCCTGCACTAATCTGATCGCATAACCAATACATAACGTTCACTGCCTACCGCCTGATCCCATTAACCTTTATTTTTACAGGTCGCATCGTTATGTCGTTCGCCTCTACTACCGTTACGTCATCTTTTTTACGGCAATTCGTTTGTTTCAAAGACTTGCCGGAGAGCGAACTCGCAGCGATTGCGCGTGGTGTGAAGTTGATGGCCGGCGATAAAGATACCGTGCTGTTTACAGCAGGCAGCGACGATGGGTTGGATTATTTTCTCGTGAAAGGCGAAGTCCATCTGATCGCCAAAGATGGCCGTACCAATTCGGTAAACGCGGAAGATAGTGTCGCACGCAACCCACTAGCGCGTTTACGTCCTCGTTTGTATACCGCAAAAGCCGCAACGTCGATGGTTTATTTCACGGTGGCAGCCCAGCCTCTTGCAAAAAATTTCGAACGCTCGCCGCTGCAAAACCAAAATATCGATTCGATAGTCGTCACCGAACTCACTCTGGAAAGCTATGAGGTTGCCAGCAGACATTGGGGTAGATGAGCACGCTCTCTCCTCCATCTCCGCCAAATATTGATCCTAATCAAAACACCCGCAGGATTTCGCCGAGCTGCAGTTCACTTACCCCAATCAAGTGATTCGAGCGTAAAAAAACACGACCACACTGATCTCACAATTAAAACGTCCGTGAGGTCACATCATGTCTACAGCAGCCGCTCTGAAATCGTCATGCGATGTCGATAAACTCATCACCGAACTTAATCAACGCGCCACCGAATTGGTGCCAGCGCTACTTCAGCGTTCCGATGAATGCGTTGCGCTTGGAAAATTGCCGGAAACCACTATCCGCGATTTTCAAGCAGCCGGTTTCTTCAAGATTATGCAGCCTGCGAAATTCGGCGGATATGAATTAAAGCCGCATGTATTTTTCGATGTGCAGATGAAATTGGCGGAAGGCTGTATGTCGAGCGCGTGGGTGCTCGGTGTCGTTGCGATTCATAATTGGCAACTCGGCATGTTCGACGAGCGTGCGCAACGCGATGTGTGGGGACACGATCAATCGACATTGATTTCATCGTCGTATATGCCGAACGGCAAAGTGACGCATGTCGATGGCGGTTATCGTCTTTCCGGCCACTGGGGATTTTCAAGCGGGTCGAAGCATTGCCGGTGGGCATTTCTTGGCGCAATGGTTCCGCCGAAAAAAGCCGGCGACGCTCCCGACTATCGCACGTTTCTCGTGCCGCTCGGCGATTACAAAATTGTCGATAACTGGAATGTGTCGGGGCTTGAAGGTACCGGCTCGCACGACATTATCGTCAACGACGTATTCGTACCCGAATATCGCACGCATCGCGCACTGGACGGTTTTGCGGGAACCAGTCCCGGTTGCGCGCTCAACACCAATCCCGTGTTTCGTTTACCGTTCGGCCAGGTGTTCGTGCGCGCAGTATCGAGTTCATCGATCGGTGCGTTGCAAGGTGCGCTCGATGCGTATATCGCCGTGAATAAAAATCGCGTCGGCCTTAATGATGGCAAGCGTGCATCGCAGGATCCGAATGGCCAATATGCGGTGGCCGAAGCACGTGCGGTAATCGACGAATGTAAAATCGTGCTGCATCGGAATTTTGACCGGATGATGGATTCGGTGCATAGCGGAGCGCCACTCAGCATCGACGAGCGCATCAAAATGCGTTTCGATGCCGCACGCGTTTCGGAAAAATGTGCGGATGCGATGACTAAACTATTTTACGGTTGCGGCGCGCAGGGAATTTTTCGCGATCATCCGATCAATCGCTTCTGGCTCGACATCAATACCGGTCGCACGCATGTCGCGAATAATGCCGCAAAATTCGGCCGCAATCTCGGTGCGACGATGATGGGTGCAGAGAACGAGGATTTCTTCCTTTAAAACCCGCTCGAAAAAAAGGGCCGACGATATGTCGGCCCAAACCCCGTTAAGATTCCTTCGATCGATTAATTAAATGTTACTTGGTGAGAATTAATTTATTTCCGCGCGTCAGGCGCAACCAATATTGCTGCCCCTGATGTTCAATGCACACAGTGTTGCTACGGCGAAACAAATCCGACGACGACAAACTTGGCGGATGGGCGATTTGTGGCACCACCAGCGAACTGATCTTGTTGTGTTCAGGCATTCGATTTCTCCTGTCAGGCGGTCAGACTGAAAGCAACGGGAACGATCACCCACGCTGCGACGGTTTCATCGCCGCGACGCGCAGGCACGAAACGCCACTTGCGCACGGCTTCCAATGCGGAGTGATCAAGACGGTGGCTACCGGACGAGCGTTTCAATTCGATCGACTCAGGCAGCCCGTTCGACAACACATAAACACGAACTAACACCACACCCTCTTCCCGCATGCGACGCGATGCCGATGGGTATTGCGGTGAAGGATTGTTCAGATAATCGGCATCGAACTGCGGCAGTGTGACGGGCGCAGTTCGCGCGGGTTCGGCGTTGCGTGCTCCGCCAGCCACGGCCACTGGAGCGCTCGGGCTCTCTGTGGCCGTGGTAAAAGCGACGTCGGGCTGAGGAATATGCAGTTTTGGTCGATCGAATTTCGGCTGCGACTGCTCGATCGGTTGAGGTTCCTGGGTTTCGGAAGGCGTATTCAACACGCGCGCGATAAGCGGCGCCGGAGCCGTTTCGTTTTTCGGCGTGCGCATCATTAGCGCAACGGCGATCACCGCAATATGCACTGCGATCGAAATCGCCATTCCAATACCGTTGCGACCGCTAAACCGCGCAGGTTTTTGATACGTCCAGGTAGCCATCATCCGAACCAAATGCAAATGAGAATGCTTCTCATTATAAGGGCGGATTTAAGCCGGTCAATACTTTTGTTAGTTGTTTACGAGCCCAAGCACGTGCCGCCTATCAAAGAGACGAACAGCTGTTATCGCGACGCTATGTAAGTACCGAATCGCATCGAAGGCTTCGACAGGACGAATTGCCATAGCTGCAGATTGCGCACCCGAAACGCCGCCGCGCATACATTCAAGTAATAACGCCACATTCGATAGAAGCGCTCGTCATAGCGCCCTGCCAACTGCGTCCAGTTCGCCCGGAAATTGCGGTCCCACGCCATCAGTGTTTTATCGTAATCGGGACCGAAATTCTGAACATCTTCGATCACGAACAATTGCTCGACCGCACCGGTGATTTGCTTCAGCGATGGTAATTCGCCGTTGGGAAAAATGTATTTATTGATCCACGGATCGAAGGTCTTCGTCGTAGTGTTTTCGCCAATGGTATGTAGCAGCGCCAGCCCTTCATCGCGCAGCAATCGATTTACCACAGCCATGAAGGTACGGTAATTCTTTCTGCCGACATGCTCGAACATGCCTACTGAAACAACACGATCGTATTCCCCACTAACCTCTCGATAATCCTGCAACAGAATATTTACCGGGAGGTCGGCGCAACGTTGCTGTGCATATTTTTGCTGTTCGATCGATACGGTAACGCCATCGACCGCGACGCCGTAGTTTTTCGCTGCATACCAAGTGAAACTGCCCCAGCCGCAACCGATATCGAGTACTTTCATCCCCGGCTCGAGTTCCAGCTTGCGACAGATCAGATCCAGCTTTGCCAGCTGCGCTTCGTGCAGCGTGGTGGCGTGACGCCAATAACCGCAGCTGTAGGCGAGCGTATCGTCAAGCATTGCACGAAACAGATCGTTATCGAGATCGTAATGTTTTTCCGCCACCTCCCTGGCTCGACTCAAGCTTTGTCGATTACGCAAAAATGCGCCGCAGAGCTGCAGTGCGGTAGTCAGTCGGGTAATCGAAATATCCTGCACATGGGCCTTTAACAGGCGGAAGAAAAAATCGTCGAGCGCTTCGCAATCCCACCATCCATCCATATAGGACTCACCGAGTCCAAGCGAGCGACGCAGCATGATGTGATCGTATGCGTCGGGATGATGTATCTGCATATCCCATGGGTGCGGGCCATCGACCACGATACCGGCACGCGTCAGGATCGCCCGCCATTCTGCTTCGCTAACGCCTGCTCGTCGGCGGGCGCTGGAGGGGTTCTGCGGCGTATCCCGATTGGAGGAGTCATCGGGTACCGTTGGTAAAGGATTCGACGCCATAAAAGCCTCCCGTGGATTCGTGAGTGCAAATACTGCGTTGGATGTTTACTGCTGTTCAGAAAATACCGGAGTTTTAACCGCACCTTCAACCACAAAAATCGAATAATGCAGTGAACCTGCGGTGGCGGCTTGGCGCGGACGCAAACAGATATCGAATCTGTATAATGCCTTGACCGAACCGTTGGCCTCAAAACTGCTCTAATAAAACCGTTGCCTCCCCCAGAGAAGATATCGTGACCCAACTTGACAAGCGTCTCTCTTATCGCAGCATTGCTTTGGCATTCGCATTTGTTGCTCCTTTGGCATGCGCCAAAATCGATAACACGAATAAGCCGTTAGTATGGGAGCCGGTGCTCGGCAAAACAGCCGTTGAGGTCGTTAATAAACTTGAGTCGCGTCATTATCAAAAGCAAACGCTAAACGACGCGTTGTCGGCTCAGCTGCTCGACGCCTATCTAAAAAATCTCGACCCCGCGAAATTGTTTTTGTTGCAGAGCGACATCGATAATTTTGCGCGGTATCGCACGACGCTCGACGATACTTTGCACAAAGGCGATATAGAACCTGGTTTCGTTATTTTTCGTACGTATCGGGAACGCATGTCGCAACGGTTGGAAAAATTGTTGGCGAATCTGCCCGCCTCGGTTGCCGCGATGGATTTCAGTAAAGATGAATATCTTGATCTGAACCGCGATAAAACCGCCGCATGGCCCAAAAGCACTGCCGAAACCGACGAGCTGTGGCGCTTGCATCTAAAGAGTGCTGTGTTGAGCCTGCGACTTACCGGAAAAAAACAGGATGAAATCGTCAAGCTGCTCGATAAGCGCTATCGCAATCAGCTCAATCGCACAAAACAAATCACCAGCGACGATGTATTCCAGATTTACATGAATGCGCTCGGTGAGCTGTACGATCCGCACACCAATTATTTTTCGCCGCGCACCTCTGAAAATTTCAATATCAATATGAGCCTGAAGCTTGAGGGTATTGGTGCGGTATTGCAGGCTGAAGATGAATACACGAAGGTCACGCGCGTCATTCCGGCCAGCCCTGCCGACAAACAAGGTGAACTCAAAGCCGCTGACAGAATCGTGGGCGTGGGTGAAGGAAAAAATGGCGAAATACAGGATGTGGTCGGCTGGCGACTCGATGATGTGGTGCAGCTGATCCGCGGCTCCAAAGGCAGCACTGTTCGCCTGGAGGTGATTCCGGCCAAAGCCAAATCCGATGCCGAGCGCAAGACCATTTCGATAGTGCGCAACGAAATCACACTCGAAGAACAGAGCGCGCAAAAACGCGTGCTCAACTTCGCGCAAAATGGACGCAACGTCAAAATCGGAGTCATTACCATTCCCGCGTTTTATATCGATTTCGATGCGATGCGACGCGGTGATCCCGACTATAAAAGTACGACACGCGATGTGCAAAAACTGCTGTCTGAATTAATGGCCGAAGATATCAATGGCGTCGTGATCGACTTACGTGAAAACGGCGGCGGCTCACTACAGGAAGCGAATTCGTTAATTGGCCTGTTCATTGATTCGGGACCGACAGTACAGATTCGCGATGCGTCGCTCTCGCGCGCACAGGCGCAAGGCAAACCCCGCAGCGGCTCTTATTACGATGGCCCTCTCGCGGTGATGGTCAACCGCTTATCGGCTTCGGCATCGGAGATTTTTGCCGGCGCCATTCAGGACTATCAGCGCGGTTTGATTATCGGCGATCAAACATTCGGTAAAGGTACCGTGCAGCAATTGATGGAATTGCAATACGGTGAATTGAAATTAACGCAATCGAAGTTCTATCGTATCTCTGGCGATAGCACTCAGCATCGCGGCGTGCTGCCGGATATTGCCTTTCCTTCGCTGTACGATCCCAAAGAGGTTGGGGAAAGCGCGCTCGAACATGCAATGCCTTGGGACCGCATTTCGCCGATGCAGCACAAGATTTATTACGATCTACAACCAGTGCTCCCGACGTTAAAAAGCAAGCACGAACAGCGCGTGAAAACCGATCCCGATTTTGTTTTTCTGCAAGCGCAATTGGCACTCGCCGACGAGGCTCGCAAGCTTAATCGTGTTTCGCTTAATGAAGCCACACGCACACGCGAAATGGCCGAAGACAAAGCGAAGCGGCTTGAATTGGAAAATCGCCGGCGCTTAGCCAAAGGCGAAAAACCGCTCGACAAATTGGAAGACGAGAACGAAGACGCCGATGACGAAGCTGCGCAGGCCATTGCAAAACCGAAAGATAAGGATGCTGTACCCGATCCGCTGCTTATGGAAGCCAGTCATGTATTGGTCGACGCAATACCCGCCTATCAACGGCCAAGCTTCGCGGACCGTTATCGCTAATTTAGCCTAGCCGTCTCAGGTTTCGCATCGACGCACCACTAAACAAAGTTGTTAGAGCCGCCGAAAGGCGGCTTTTTATTATGCGCGTGCTAATTCCGTCAAATTCAAATCCGTGTAGATATCTACACCATTCGGGGTTTGAATAGCCGCAGCCGGCAGCGGTTCGCCTTGCTGCCATTGCCGCATCGCATTTGCCTTATCCACACCGGTTACCAGAAACCAGACTTCTCGCGCTTGACTCAGGCGTTCAGCGCTCAGGCTGATGCGATCGGCTGGCGGTTTCGGCGAATTATGAACAGCAATCGCCGGCGCGCCGCTCCAGTGGTGTCCCGGAAATAAACTCGCGGTGTGACCGTCCTCGCCCAAACCGAGAAGCACCAGATCGAATAAATCGATCGATTGCACGATCTGGCAATAGGCTGCTGCGCCCTCCTCCGCACCGCGCTCGGATGGCATCGGAAAAATTTGCGCTCGCGGTATCGGGCTCTCGGACAACCATTGCTGGAATGCCATCGTATCGTTGCGGTTAGCATCGCCGCTGGGCAGGCAGCGCTCATCGCCAAAATAGATATGCCACGCACGCCAATCGGTATTCAACCGCGATAGCTTTGCGTAGACAGCCTGGGGCGTACGACCACCTGCGAGAACGATGTGGAATTTTCCTCGGGCTGCAATACTGACGTTCGCAGCTGCTTCAATTGCAGCTGCTGCGATATCAGTTAAAACCTCGACGGAAGTAAACGAATGCAATCGATATTGCGCAGGAAACATGGGTGCCTCGCTCGATCAAACAATTAAAAACGAGCGCGCATTCTACTCAAAATTAGCTCTTACCATGTTGTTGCATAACCAGCGGATGCGTATCGGCATAGGCATTGGTTACCAGCAAAGCAAGAGTTTCCGATTGATCGCTGCCTTCCTGCTCCAGCTCTACACCGAGACCATTGCTGGTTTTACGTGTGACGACCATACGTAACCGACGTGCGCCATTGCATGCCGATAACAATTCGATATCGAGCGGTTGCCAGACACTGGCCTGTTGATAATCGGTGGCGATGAACATCCCATGACGAGAGATATTGGAAACGCGACCATACGCGGCGGGAATTCCCTTTTTAACAATCAATAATTTGATATCGCAATCCACGCGCCTGCTGAGACGATGTTCCATGATGCGAATCCTTCGTTAAGTCTGCACGCACGTGCTCAGCGATAGGGGCAGGCACGAGCAGAATCAAGTGAATGGACTAATCAACATTATCGGCCAAGGAAGTAGAAATCGCCTGGCGGGACTTCAATCTTATTCTTCGTTAAAGATTGTTTTTGATAACTTTGAGCTTCAATTCGATTTCAAGTGCGCCCGTATAATTTTAAATAGTGGTGCAACCTACCGTGCAACGCATCGTCCACTTGTTGCCAATCGAAACGCCAACGCCAATTACCTTCTTTAGTACCCGGCATGTTCATACGATGCTCACTGCCGAGCTCGAGCAAATCCTGCATCGGAATAATCGCCAAATGCGAAACCGATGCGAGTGCAGCGCGCACCAGCGGGCGTGGCATCGCTTCGCGCGGGTAACCCAAATAGTCGTCAACTCGGGCTCGCGTAACTTCATCGAGCTGCCGGTGCCATCCGAGTGTAGTGTCGTTATCGTGGGTACCGGTATACACCACATCCAATTGGCTGTGGCGGTGCGGCACGTAGGGATTATCGCGGCTGCCATCGAACGCAAATTGCAGAACCGACATACCGGGTAGATTAAATTTGTGGCGTAATGCTTCAACTTCGGGAGTGATTAATCCCAGATTTTCCGCCACCACGGGCAGGTTGGGAAATGCTTCAGCGATCGCATTTAATAACGCCTCCCCTGGAGCCTTGACCCAACGGCCATCGACGGCTGTCTCGCACTTTGCATCGATTTCCCAATAAGCCTCAAAGCCACGGAAATGATCGATGCGCAGTAAATCGAAATACTGAGATTGCGACCTGATCCGCGCCAGCCACCAAGCGAAGCCATCTTGTTGCATGCGTTGCCAATCGTATTGCGGGTTGCCCCAGCGTTGGCCGGACGGTGAAAAATAATCAGGCGGAACACCGGCAACGGTTCGCGGTTGCCCTTCAGCATCGAGATCGAACAATTCCTGATGCGCCCATACATCGACCGAATCCAACGCAACAAAAATTGGCATATCGCCAAATAAAGCAATATCTAACGCTTTCGCCTCGGCATGCAGCTCCTGCCACTGACGATAAAATTCGAATTGTTCGAATTTGATTGCATCGATCCGCTCGGCAAGCAAGTTGCGCTGTGCCGACAGTGCCGACGCCTCCCGCTGACGTAAAGGTGCAGCCCATTGAAACCAGGCGCGATGCTGGTGCGCTTCGCGCAGCGCAATGAATAAGGCGAAATCATCGAGCCAGTGCGCGTTATCGTCACAAAAACAATTAAACGCTAACGCGGTGTCAGTCTCGGATTTCAGCAATTGCGCAAAACGTTTCGCCGCCGCCGCGAGCGCCACTTCGCGCTCGCTTTGAATATCGCCCGCCTGCAACAAGCCGCGCTGCTGCAATACATCGAGACTGATCAAGCAAGGATTGCCCGCATGCACCGATAACGCCTGATAAGGTGAGCCATCGTCATGTGGCGGACATGTGGGTAGCATCTGCCATACGCTAAACCCCGATGCATGCAAAAATGCGAGAAAGCGATGAGCATCGGGACCGAGATCACCGCCTTCAGGAAATCGCGATGGTAATGATGTCGGATGCAATAACACGCCGGCTCGGCGGCGCTCGAAGAAATGGCTTTTACCGCTGACGGCCATCAATGAGTTTCCTGTCCATGCAGCATGACACCGCCGCGTTCTGGGTTGCCACCACCGCGGCTAATCGATTGTGTTAGAGACTCCGGCGGTTCAATGGCGATCAAGGTATAAAGCTGTCGTAAATGTTGGCGAAATAATTGTTCGAAATCGCTGACGGCCGCGGCTGGATTGTAATCGCCGAACCACCAGAACCAGTCGGAGCCTTCGCAGATCGCCAATTGTTCGATTGCACGTTGCAGCTTGGCGCCATGCAAACGTCCGCTCGCTATTGCGCCATCGAAATGATTTTTTGCTTCGCACAACAAATCCCAGCCGCGATTTTTATCGGCGCTGCCAATCCATGTCGAAAATGTGCCATACACCCAGCTGCCGGCGACAACACCGGGCAATTCAGCGCGTGACAACGATGCGTCATTAACGATTTTCTGGAAGGTGGTTAATTCAAGCGTTTCATGGGAACTTAGTTTCTTGTACAAAGCATCGAGAAAATAAAATCCGTTTTCCGGATAGTATTCCCACGCATTTTCGCCATCGAGAATAATCGATACCACGGCGTCATCGTGTTGCGACGAAGTTGCCGCGATGTGCTCAAGATCGTGGATTAAATTCGCGACAGCATCGTCGCCATGCCAATCGGCATAGAGAAAACCAATTTTGTCGGATAGCCCATCATCGCGAAAAAAACAATGAACGCCTTCCGAAACATATGTCCGATGTAAATTATCCGCGCGGATTTCGAGCCCCTGCTCGTGCGGGTCCTTTTTGATGCTGTTGCGCAACACGGTTTCGCCACTGGCTGCCCATGCAAAACCGTTCTCTGCTAATAAAGCTAACGTTGCGGAACTAATGCTGCCTTCCGATGGCCAACAACCCGTCGCACGTATACCGAAGTGACGCTCAAACGTTTCGATGCCGCGCCGAAGATGCCACACAGCGCGTTCGCGGCCGCCGGGATAATGCAGTGCTACCGGTAACGACGCGGCGGGCATCGCTTCGTGTGCGCTCTGCAAATCGAGCAACAGCGGCACAATCGGATGAGCATAGGGACTCATCGCTAACTCCACCTGCCCTTTTTGCGCAAGGGCGCGATAACGTGGAATCACCGACACCAACAGCTCATGAATTATCACGAGTAAGGAACGGCGCTCCGCATCGGAATATTGCGTGCCTTTTTTCTGAAGTTGCAGCACGCGCGGGTCGCTTCGTCGAACAGTTTCCGCGATCCATCCCAAGTGGTACCACATCGATGTATCAATCAACAATTGATCGGAGCAATAACCCGCTGCATAAGGATTTTGATCGAGCCAGTCGATGATCTGCACAAGTTGTGAAAATGCCGGAAAGCGCTCGATCACACGTTTGCGATTGACGCGTGTCAACTTTTTCAAAAATGCTAAGCGCTGTTCGCCATCTTTTGGAAACTCGTTTTCAACCAGCGAAGCGAGAATGCCATCGGGCAATGCTGCCCCAGTTTCTAAATACCGCATAATGGCAGCGCAGTAAGCTTCGATCTGATCGAGCAACACCGGCGCGAAGTTGACGACGGCGCTGGCATCTGGATGCATTTCCAAATGCGCAGCCATGTCGACATAATCTTTAATCGCGTGCAGGTAGGTCCACGGAAGCTGAAATTCACCGGTGACAAGATCGCGATATTCCGGTTGATGCATGTGCCAGCAAAGAACCACTTTCATTTACATCTTCCGTGTTTCAATGGTTATGCGCGGAGATTGAATATTAGATCTGATGGTGAAAATCTTGGCCCAGCATTTCCGGTGTCACCAACACCACGCCATTTTCGCTAACGTGAAAACGCTTTCGATCCTCGTCGAGATCGAAACCAATACGCGAGTGCTCGGGTACCTGACAACCTCGATCGAGAATCGCACGTCGAATCCGACAATGGCGCGCAATATCGACTTCAGGAAATATCACCGAATCTTCGATTTCGCAAAATGAATGCACGCGAACATTCGAAAATAAAACCGAATTTCGCACGGTCGATCCCGACACTACGCAGCCCCCCGCGATCATAGAATCGACGGCAGTTCCGCGACGATCGTCGTCATCGAAAATAAACTTGGCAGGCGGCAGTTGCGGCTGATATGTCCAGATCGGCCAATCGCCGTCGTACAAATTCAAATCCGGCGTAACGCCAATTAATTCAAGATTGGCCGCCCAAAACGCATCGACGGTACCCACATCTCGCCAGTAGGCCTGCGCGCTCGATGTATGGTCACGAAACGGAAATGCGCATACCTTTGCACGATTAAGTAACGAGGGAATAATGTCGCGACCGAAATCGTGCGACGATTCTGCATCCTTGCGATCGCGAACCAGTTCTTCCTGCAGAATTTTGGTGCTGAAAACATAAATACCCATCGACGCGAGCGCAATGCCTGGCTTACCGGGCATCGAGTCTGGCTGAGCGGGTTTTTCATTGAATTCAAGTACGCGATTATCGGAATCGATTTTCATCACCCCGAACGCGGTTGCTTCTTCGACAGGCACTTCGATGCACCCGACGGTAACATCGGCACCTTGATCGACATGTGCCGCAAGCATGGTGCCGTAATCCATTTTATAAACATGATCGCCTGCCAGAATCAGCACGTAGCTGGGTTCATGACTGCGAATGATGTCCAGATTTTGCAACACGGCATCGGCGGTACCTTCATACCAGGATGTTTCGATACGTTGCTGTGCCGGAAGCACTTCGACGAATTCGCCAAGTTCGCCGCGCAGGAAGCCCCAGCCGCGCTGAATATGCCCAATCAGCGAGTGTGCCTTGTATTGAGTCAGCACACCGACACGGCGGATGCCGGAATTCAAACAATTGGAAAGAGGAAAATCGATAATGCGAAATTTACCACCGAAGGGCACCGCCGGTTTAGCGCGCCAGTCCGTTAATTGTTTGAGTCGAGTGCCACGCCCGCCCGCGAGAATCAAGGCAAGGGTTTCGCGAGTGAGACGGCTGACGAAGCGGCCGGAGACAGGGCTAGCCATATTTTTCTCCTTAGGCGCTCGATAAAGCACCGTTGTTATTCTGATGGCGCTTGGCTTTCGCGTACCGTTTTTTTGCTGTCGACATGAACTCTACCACTATCGAAATCAGGTTTCCGATTGGCGAATGCAAGATGACGGCCAATTCGAAGTGGGCTGACGTAGTTTTCGAAAATGTAAGTTCAACGTGAGGGTACTTCGCTCGGTGGCGTTAAGTACCGTTTGCAAATCCATACTGCGCCAAAGATTTTTGTGGAACAACAAATATTTTTTGTTAATCTCCCAGCTCGCTTGGCTACAGAATTGCAGCGAATAGGCACCCGTGGCAAAAAATGAAAAAGGTATCTGAATTGCAAAAGCCCGCCACCCCACAGCTACAGCCTCTGATCGAAGCGCGTCATCACGATCCATTTCAGTTATTAGGTCGCCATAAATCCGGCGATAAGCAATTGGTCAGAATATTTATTCCGGGCGCCAAGCACATTGAAATTGAATGCGGGAATGAATGGCTGGCGATGCAGGCTGTTGGCGATGAGGGCTTCTTCGAATTAACCAATCCCCCGCCCGAGTTGCCTCATCATTATCGCGCACGTTGGCGTTACCCGTTCGGTGAATGGCATAGCGCAATCGATCCCTACACCTTCTCTCCATTGTTATCGGATTACGATTTACATCTGTTCGGCGAAGGCAAGCATTGGCATATATATCGGCACCTCGGAGCGAACGCGCGAACCGTCGGTTCAATTGAAGGTGTTTTATTTGCTACATGGGCACCCAATGCCGACCGCATCAGCGTCGTTGGCGATTTTAATAATTGGGATGGACGCCGGCATCCGATGCGTTCGCGTGGCAGCAGTGGTGTCTGGGAATTATTTATTCCCGAATTACCACACGGTACGTTGTATAAATTTGAGATAAGAAGCCGCGACGGACAGATACAGCAAAAAGCCGATCCCTATGGTGCGCAGTTCGAACTGCGGCCAAAAACTGCGGCGCTGGTTTCGTCGCCGTCGCAATATCAATGGCAAGATCTCGATTGGTTGCAACAACGTAACGATAATCAATGGCTGCATCAGCCATTATCGATTTACGAAGTCCATTTAGGTTCGTGGCGGCGTAATGAACACGGCGGTTTTCTGAATTATCGCGAGCTGGCGCATCACCTGGTGGATTACGTAAAGCCGCTGGGCTTTACACACGTCGAGCTACTGCCTATTACTGAACATCCGCTCGACGATTCGTGGGGCTATCAAACGACCGGTTACTTCGCGCCGACTAGCCGATTCGGCAACGTGGATGATTTCCGGTACTTCGTTGATTACTGCCATCAGCAAAACATCGGCGTGATTCTCGATTGGGTACCCGCGCACTTTCCGAAAGATGCGCACGCACTCGCTCGTTTCGACGGCACAGCATTGTATGAACACGAAGATCCCCGCCGAGGCGAACATCGCGATTGGGGTACTCTGATTTATAACTTCGGTCGCAACGAAGTGCGTAATTTTTTACTGGCCAGCGCGAATTTTTGGCTCGAAGAATTTCACCTCGATGGACTGCGTGTCGATGCTGTGGCATCAATGCTCTATCTCGATTACTCGCGCGAACCTGAGGATTGGGTACCCAATATTCATGGCGGCCGCGAAAATCTGGAAGCGATCGATTTTTTACGCCAGCTCAACGAACTGACGCACGGTCGCCATCCCGGCACATTAATTCTTGCGGAGGAATCGACCGCTTGGCCGCAAGTGACTCGCCCGACCTGGGTGGGCGGTCTCGGCTTTTCGATGAAGTGGAATATGGGCTGGATGCACGACACGCTCTCATACATGAGCAACGATCCGATCTATCGCCATTATCATCACGACCGTCTGACGTTCGGTTTGATGTACGCGTTTTCGGAAAATTTCGTACTGCCTTTTTCGCACGATGAAGTTGTCCACGGCAAACTATCGTTGATCGGAAAAATGCCAGGAGATCGTTGGCAAAAATTCGCCAATCTACGATTGTTGTTCACCTATATGTTCACCTACCCCGGCGCAAAACTGATTTTCATGGGCGGCGAATTCGGACAATGGCGCGAATGGGCGCAAGCGCGCGAACTCGATTGGGATTTACTGGAAAACGACGATCATCGCGGCTTGCTGCAATTGATTGGCGATTTGAATCGGCTCTACCGCAGCGAATCGAGTCTGTATCAAGATAGCTTTACCGACGCGGGTTTCGAATGGATCGATTGTCACGATGCTGCGCAATCGGTTATCAGCTATCTGCGCAAAGACGGCAATGAATTTACGATTTCCGTTTTTAATTTCACGCCGGTGGTACGCACCAATTACAAGATCGGCGTACCGCGCGCAGGTCGCTATCGCGAATTGCTGAACTCGGATTCACTGTATTACGGCGGCTCGAATGTGGGTAATGGTCAAGATTTATATACCGCACCAGAGCCGTGGATGAATCGTCCGCAATCTCTCACCTTCACATTGCCGCCATTGGGCGGTTTGGTGTTGAAGTGGCAGGAAACGTAGAGACAGTTTAAGGAGAACTGGGTTTGAGAATTTTATTTGCCACCAGCGAAGCCTATCCATTGATAAAAACCGGTGGGCTCGCCGATGTCAGCGGCAGCTTGCCGCGCGCATTGCTCGCACTGCAACATGATGTACGCCTGTTGTTACCGGCCTATCGCGATGCGATAGCAAAAGCACGATCTGCCGGTTTAAAAAAAATCGCTGAATTCGATGTCGCAGGCACAGCGGTTTCGATTATTGAAACCCGACTCCCTGGAACTCGCGTCAAAACATGGCTAATCGATTGCCCCGAGTTATTCGATCGCCCCGGCAATCCTTATCTCGATACGAATAATCAGGTATACGACGATAACGATCGGCGTTTCTTGCTGTTGTCGCGTGTAACGGCGATGTTGGCCATGAATCGTGTGAGTATCGATTGGCAGCCCGATATTTTGCATTGTAATGACTGGCAAACCGGTCTCGCTCCTGCCTATCTCAGTACTGAAGCGGAACGACCGGCCACGGTTTTTACGATTCACAATCTCGCGTATCAGGGAGTTTTTCCTTACGAAACTTTTGTTGCCACGCAATTGCCGCAGTCGCTGTGGCATTTCGAAGCGCTCGAATTTCATAATCAGCTTTCGTTTATTAAAGGCGGCATCGTGTTCGCGGATCGCGTTAACACAGTAAGCCCGACCTACGCCCGCGAAATCCAAACACCTCATTTCGGTTATGGACTCGATGCATTATTGCGTCATCGCAGTCCCTATCTCAGCGGCATCCTTAATGGTATCGATACGCAGGAATGGAATCCGGGCAGCGATATCCATTTGCCGCAACGGTATAACCGGCAAAAGCTTTCATTGAAAACACGCAATAAGATTGCGCTGCAGCAACAGATGCAATTGCCTCAGGATGAAACTGTGCCATTACTCGGTTTCGTTGGACGGCTCGTCGAGCAAAAAGGCGTCGATTGGATATTGGCGATCATTCCTATGCTGATCGAACAGAATGCACAGCTCGTTTTAATCGGTACCGGCGAACAGCATTTCGAGATCGCGTTGCGAGAAGCTGCGGCTCAGTATCCGCATAACGTCGCGGTGACGATCGGTTATAGCGAGGCGCTTGCACATCGTATAGAAGCCGGTGTGGATCTATTTTTAATGCCATCACGATTCGAGCCTTGCGGGCTCAATCAACTGTATAGTCTTCGCTATGGCACATTGCCGCTCGTGCATGGGGTTGGCGGTTTGGCGGACAGCGTGATCGATGCCGATAGCGATGATGCGGATGCCAATGGTTTTGTGTTCGATACGCCCGATCCCGCCGCGTTGGCCGATGCGGTAACACGCGCGTTGCAGTGTTATAAAAATCCGAAGAAGTGGCGGCAACTGCAAACTAACGGCATGCGTCAGGATTATTCCTGGGTACAAAGCGCACAACAGTACGAGCAGTTGTATACATCTGCCCTACAACGTGAATGATCGATTGGTTTCAATGATGATGTACCGTTTATCCAGCGCAGCTACGTGAAAAAGGGTTAAAACATGGCCGGCACATTTTTCAAGCTTGAAATTCAACCCCGTCTGCCCGAACCGTTACAACGGCTCAACGATTTAAGCAATGATCTGCTGTATAGCTGGGATCGTAATGTGCGCCGCATTTTTTCGCGGCTCGATCAACCGCTGTGGGAAGAATGCGGGCACAACCCAAAAGTATTTCTGCGTCGAGTACGCCAGCGTACGCTCGAAGAGGCATTGCACGACCGTGCCTTCATGGAAGATTTTCGACGCGTTCTCGCGGGCTACGATGCTTATTGCGATGGATGTATAAAGCCGGAATGCGCCGATCTGCTCGATCCGAAAAAAGATCTCGTCGCTTATTTTTGTGCAGAGTTCGGACTTCACGAAAGTTTTCCGATTTATTCCGGTGGCCTCGGTATTCTCGCCGGCGATCATTGCAAAGCCGCAAGCGATCTCGGTATTCCCTTCATTGGTGTGGGCTTGTTGTATAAGCAGGGATATTTCACGCAGACGATCGATGCGCATGGTCATCAGATCGCGATGTACATCGATAACCATACCGAAGACTTACCGATACGACCTGCGCAATTGCGCAACGCGGACGGCACTACGCAGAACCTGCAGTTCGATCTCGATTTCCCCGGCCGCAAAGTACGGGTGGGTGTCTGGGAGGCGAAAGCCGGCCATATTCGACTTTATTTATTGGATACCGATCTTCCCGAAAATCAGGAGCGCGATCGTGGCATTACTCACCGTTTGTATGGCGGCGATAAAGAAACGCGAATTCAGCAGGAAATTGTGCTCGGCATCGGCGGCGTTCGCGCACTGCAATTACTTAACCTGAAACCCTCCGCGTGGCATATCAACGAAGGCCACGCGGCGTTTCAAATCCTCGAGCGTTGTCGAATCAAAATCGCCGAAGGCCTGGATCTCGCCAGCGCTTTTGAATTGATCGGTGGCGGCACCCTATTCACTACACATACGCCCGTGCCGGCCGGACACGACTTTTTCGGCCGCGATTTAATGAGTATGTACTTCGGTAGTTATGCGCAGACTCTCGGTCTCGATTTCGATGCGCTGTTTGCGCTCGGTCAGACCGATGCCAGTACGCAGGATTTCAATATGACGACGCTCGCGCTTCGGGGTTCACGTTTTCATAATGGTGTGAGCCGCATTCACGGTGGCGTTGCAGCGCAAATGGAAGGCGGTTTATGGCCGCAGATTCTCCCCGAAGAAAATCCCATCGATTACATTACCAACGGCGTTCATGTTCCAACCTTTCTTGCGCCCGAATGGGTCAGTCTGTTCGATATGCGTTTCAACGAGTGGCGCGATCAACTGCTCGATCCGGAATTCTGGAAACGCATCGACGATATTCCCGATCACCACTACTGGAGTATTCATAAAGCGCTCAAGCACACCTTGCTCGAAGAGGTTTGCCAACGCGTAGTGCGTCAGTGCGAACGCAATGGTATCGGTCATTCGCTGATGCAACGGATTACGCAGGAGATCGACGATCCCGATCGCGATATCGTCGTGTTCGGTTTTGCGCGCCGCTTCGCCACGTATAAGCGAGCTACGCTGCTGTTCTCCGATCTGGATCGGCTGGCGAAAATCCTGAATCATCCGGAGCGACCGGGTGTGATGATTTTTGCAGGCAAGGCGCATCCAAACGATGTGCCTGGCCAGCAATTGATTAAAGTCATTCACGAATTATCGCTACGACCGGAATTCATCGGAAAAATCATTCTGCTCGAAGGCTACGATCTCGCGCTGGCGCGCAGTCTCGTTGCCGGTGTCGATGTATGGTTGAACACACCGGAATTCCCGCTCGAAGCCAGCGGTACCTCCGGTGAAAAAGCCGCGATTAACGGCGCGGTGAATTTAAGTGTGCTCGATGGCTGGTGGGGAGAAGGCTTTAACCATCGCAACGGTTGGGCGATTTCGCCGCGCGCGGCCAATATTCCCGCCGACGAACGCAATCGTGAAGAAGCTAACGAACTATTGGATATTCTCGAATACGAATTGATGCCGCTCTACTATCGCCACGAAAATAAAGGCTATTCGACAGGATGGGTTGAAGTGTCGAAAGCATCGATGAAATCGATTATTCCGCATTTCAACGCGCAACGGATGGTGATGGATTACGTTCGCAAGTTCTACCACCCCGCTTCGCGGCAGATGGCCAAGCTGGCGGAAAATAATGCCGCCAATGCACGTAAATTGGCGGAATGGAAAAAATATATCAAACAGCTCTGGCCGGGCGTATCGATCGAACTTGCGGAGAGCCCGCAACAACAGACTTATCATCGAGAAGCAGTGACTGTGAAAGTACGTGCACATCTGAATGGTTTGCGCCCCGAAGATGTGATCGTCGAATGCGTATATGGAAAAATTCAAGGCGGAAAATTTCAGACGATGGAGCGTAGGCCATTTCATTTTGTGAATGAAGAAAACAATCTATCGACGTTCGAACTCGACTTTGCGCCGGAAACTTCGGGGTTGCTGCATTATCGATTAAGAATCTATCCCCATCACAACTTGCTCACTCATCCATTCGAGACTGGATGCATGCTGTGGGTACAGTAAAATAAAAAGCGGCATCGACTGTTAATGCCGCCCCGATGCGTCGCCATTTCAATAACACCAAAAATCATTTGGCTTAATTAATCGCATCCATTGCTTGGGATCAAAGGAGTTTCGATGAACGCAGAATCCGGAATGGTTTGGTCCAGACGGATAGGTGGATCGGCCGCCGTGTTAGTCGCAAGTGGCGGCGTGATATCGCTGCTGGGCTGGCTTCTCAACATCAATCGATTTTCCGATTGGTGGGCGACGGGTATTACCATCAAGCCGAATACATGCCTTGCGCTGATAATGTGTGGCGGCGCGCTCTTTTTAACTGTGTATTTTCCAGCCGCGCGAAATACGATCCGTATATTGAGCGCTGCAGTTCTGGCTATTGGCGCAGCTACGTTGTTCGAACATATTGCGCATATCGATCTGGGCATCGATACGTTGCTATTCGATGAGCCGCCAGGCATGGCCGCCACTGCGGCTCCCGGGCGCATGGGCCCGCCCGCTTCGATCAGCTTCATTGCTCTCGGCGCCGCATTGATTCTGTTACAACATCAGTTACGCCAGCAAAAAATAGCGGTATTTCTCGCCATGTTGGTATTAGGCGTGGGTACGCTTTCGCTTACGGGCTATTTGTATGGCGCGGAATCGATGTACACCATTCCGCGGTTAACCGGTATCGCCGTTCAAACCGCAATTCTTCTTATTCTGTCCAGCATAGGCATTCTGGCAACGCGTCCCAACCTCGAACCGGCCAAGACATTATTTGAGGACAACTATGCCGGAATTCTGGCTCGCCGAGTCATGCCGGTAGCGATAGCAGTACCGCTGGCGCTCGGCTGGCTGCGAGTTGCCGGCGAACGCGCGCATTTATACGTGGGCACATTCGGTACTGCATTGCGCACGCTGGCAGAAATGTTTTTGCTCGGCATCATTCTATGGCGGGGTGTGCAGGCGATTCGCGTACGTGAAGAGCAGCGACGCAACGCGGAGAAGCGGCATCAACTTAGCGATATCCGTCTGACACAAACTTTGGAAAGTATGACTGACGGCTTCGTGACGCTGGATGCCGAAGGCCGTTTTACTTACGTCAATGCGCAGGCCGAAGCCATTTTTGACCGCGACAGATCGGAATTGATTCATCGGGTGGTGTGGGACATCTTCCCTCATGTAATTGGGACTGGGCTGTATAACGAAATTTTACGTGCGGGACGTGAAGGAATAACGAGCGAAATCGACAGCGACGGAATCGGTAAAAGCTCTCGTCGCTATTTTCGCAATCGTATTTATCCATCCGCCGATGGCGGCGTCTCGATTTATTTTCAGGACGTCACGTTACGGCGCGAAGCCGAGGAAGCTCAGCGAAAAGCCGACCAGCAAAAAGACGAATTTCTGGCAACGCTCGCGCACGAACTGCGTAATCCATTGGCGCCGATCGGCAACGCAGCCGCACTACTCGCTACGCCCGGAATTTCAAAGGAGATGCTGCAATCGAGTGCCGCAATTATTGGACGACAGGTCAAACACATGGCGCGGTTGCTCGAAGATTTACTCGATATTTCACGCGTTTCGCGCAACCGGCTCGAACTGCGCAAAGAACGTGTTGAGCTTAAGCAGGTTATCGAAGCCGCCGTGGAAACGAGTCGGCCGGTTATCGAAGCGGCGCAACATCAGCTCACCATCACCCTACCAACGGAACCGATTTATATCGATGGCGATTTAACTCGGCTCGCACAGATCTTTTCAAACCTGCTCAATAATTCCGCGAAATATACGCATCCTCATGGCGCCATCGTCGTCAGTGCGGATGTTGAACCGAGCAGTGTTACGGTGAGCATCAGCGACAACGGCGTCGGTATCGACACGGATGTGCTACCGCATATTTTTGACATGTTTACGCAAGCCTCACCCGATGAACCTATCGCCCGCAGCGGTTTGGGCATCGGCCTCGCGCTTGCACGCAGCATTGCCCAACACCATGGAGGCGATATTGAAGCTCGTAGCGCGGGCAAGGGAATGGGCAGCGAGTTTCGTGTACATCTGCCGCGCATGGCCGCAAGTGATGAAAATGGAAAATCCCCGTCGCTGAAAAATGCGGTGAACTCGGAAGGTCTGCGCATACTGGTGGTCGATGACCATCGCGATAGTGCCGACACATTGGCTCGCCTGCTGCAAGCACTCGGGCACGAAACACGCGCAACGTATACCGGCGAAGATACGTTGCAGGAAGTCGTCGCATTTCAACCGGATGCACTTTTTCTCGATCTCGGTCTGCCCGACCTGGACGGGATCGAAGTTTGTCGGCGTCTGCGGATCAACGAATCCATACGCGATTTATTTATTGTGGCGATGACCGGATGGGGACAAGCCGACGATAAACAACAGACGCAACAGGCAGGTTTTGATCTTCATCTAGTTAAACCGGCGAGCGCCGATGAGTTGATGCGTTTACTTAACAAAATATCTGCGCGTAAGGAAATCAGCTCGACATAGAAAAAGCCGTAAGGCCTACAATAATGCCAACTTTCATTGTTATGTCTAATAAAAACCACAACGCACAAATTTCAAGAGGAGAAACTCATGCAAGCCAAACCTTCACTAACGGGAAAAATTGCGCTGATTACCGGTGCGAGCCGCGGCATAGGTAGAGCTATCGCTCAGCGCTTGGCGGCAGCTGGCGCAACCGTCGTTGTTACTGCGCGCAGCCTTGAGAATGCGGTTGAATTCAGCGGTACGTTGCGTGAAACCGTCACGTTGATAGAACAAGCCGGCGGCAAAGCTATTCCCCTCGCATGCGATTTAGAAAATTCGGAACAATTGCATAGCCTTGTACAGCGGGCTGTCGAAGCGGCTGGTGGACTCGATATTTTGATCAATAACGCCGGCGTCGCGCACTACAGCACAGTCGAAAAAATGCCGGAGTCGATGTTCGATGCAACGGTCGATCACTACTTGAAAATACCCTTCATTCTTTGCAAAGCCGTCATTCCGATCATGCGTGCACGCGGTGCAGGCTGGATTGTTAATTTAGGTTCGGTAACGGCAATGCCGCCGTTGAAACCCTATATCGATTGGGAGCGCTCCGGTGGCGCACAGGTATATGCAGCCGTGAAGCTGGCGGTGCATCGCTTTTCGCAAGGCCTCGCTGCGGAACTTGAAAATGACAATATTGCGGTTAATGTCGTTGGTCCGAGCACCGCGATCAGCACTCCGGGTGCGGATCGTTTCACACCGGAAGATTATCCCACCGAGCGCATCGAATATATTGCGGAAACAGTGTTGGCGATGTGTTATTTGCCGGCGAAAGAACGCACAGGATTAGTCGGCTACAGCCTGCACTTTCCTCTTGCGCACAATCTCCCCGTGTATTCACTCGATGGTCGCGAACAATTGCCGCCGCCGGTCATTCCGCCGTACGCGCATCCGCAAATCAATGCCAAAGGCGATTAGTTTCGTTTAGCGCGATTAATCTATCGCACAAATAAAAAAACCGCTGCGGCGCGAGCTACAGCGGTTTTTTCCATGCTTTTAACTTACCGCACGTAATTCGTACGGTGCCTCTTTCGGATACGACGCCGGCGTTACATCGTAAGTTTGCGATAGTAACGCGATGAATTTTCTATCGGTCATCGGATCGGTCGGCACTTCGAACGGAATTTTCCTCGCGCGCAAATCAGCCATAAATATGTTGAATACCTTTTCAGGATTCAAATCGTCGAGATGATCGAAGCGGAGCTTCATATCGTCGCGATCTTCAAATACCTCGCAGCTCCAATGAAACAGATAACGCATGTCAACGTCCGGTACTTTGCGAATCACTCGATCGCCGGTTTTTATCAGCCAGCCATCGACACTCTCTGGATCAGCCGACAATGTCGAATCGAATGTGAAGCCTTCAGGTAAATCGCGTAAATGTTTTGGACCCGATGGCTCGCCGCGGTGATACATCAGTTCGTTTTGCACAACCACGCCCTTACCCCACATCGGCATGGCGAGACGCTGTGGTTCCGCCAATGGCCCGTTTGGCCAATAGGTGAAACCGCCATCCTCGGATGAGTTGTAATACCACGTAACCACTTGTGCGGTTTTTAATAAATAGCTTCTGAACAAACCCGATTTGCACATTACGCTGAGCAGCCATGTGGGTGTATTCAGAAGCCACATACCGCGAAAGCCCGGCGCATCGAGATGGCCTGGGTCATTCATGTGCGCAGGTGCCTGCATGTTGAATAACATCATGTACGGCAACGCATACTTGGCGCCGCCCCAATATTCCTTGGCGGCTTGCATGAATTTTTCGTTGTAGAAAACATCGGTCAGCTCGTCGTAAAGACATACGCTGTGATCGGCGAACCAACCGCGCCACGTCGCCGTGGCAAAATCATCGAGCTTTACTTTACTTTTATCGATGTCCTGCAATCCGGACATCGTCGCCACCACTTCTTCCACAGATTTGAAGTGATGTTTGAGAATAATATCCCACGGACCATTGTTCCGAATCACGCTAACCATGCGCTGGAATTGATCTTCGGTATAACACTGATCGAGAACAATCGGCGGCGCGATGGGACGCAACGCATCCGATAATTGTTGTTTGAACGATGTGCTCATAAATGCTCCTGGCGTGAGTGCGCGGTATTGCCAATTTAATCGGCGATAGCGCCAGAAACCATGAGGTAGATCAACGATAAGAAGAATGAAAAAGCGCGAGAGCGCACGATGAAGAGGAAGGCGGAATAAGCGAATATTTCGAAGAAAAAAAAGTGGAATTAACTGGATGCGCCCCAGCGGGAACGCATCCTCTGTTGCGATGAGTATTAACGAAGTAATGAAAGAATGTGTTCACCGAGCGCGGGTGTGGTGAGGCCGCTCAAATGATTCGCACGCCCGTTTGCCATGTCGCGAGTAATTTCCGGATGCGTGGATACCCAGAATTCACCGGCAGCAATTTGCGGCAGGATTCGCTTCGCCGCCTCTAATGGCGTGATGCCATACGCTTCGAGGGATTGCCGCATGGTTTCGCGATGGTGGGCGATCATTGGATCTTTTTCGCTGCCTTTGGCGTCGGTAAAAATACGCGTTGCGACAGGACCCGGCAGCACTGCGCTGACCTGAACGTTCGTCTTTTTCAATTGCATTTCAAGATGCAGACACTCGCTAAACGACAGGATCGCATGCTTGCTCATAATGTACGACGTTTGAATCGGCATTATGCCAAGACCGCCGATCGACGAGAGGTTAGCGATGTAACATTGTTTGCCGCTCGCGATCATACGCGGTGCAAAAGCACGCACACCCTGTACGACGCCATGGATATTAATATCGAGCGTTTTCTCCCAGAGCGCCGCCGGAATTTCCCAGACATAACCGAGCGTTTCGATGCCGGCATTGTTTACTAGCAACTGCACATCGCCAAATGCCGCATAGGTTTTTTCGGCAAGACGATCCAGCGCGGCTGGATCGGAGACATCGGTTACCACCGGTAATGCCTCGGCACCCGCTGCGCGTAACTCGGCAGCCAACGCCTCGATGCTTTGTTCGGCGATATCGGCGAGCACAACCTTCATGCCCAATTCAGCCGCATAACGGGCAATACCTTCACCGATACCGGAGCCTGCGCCGGTAATTACCGCAACGCCGCCTTTAAAAATTTCTTGCGCATTATTCATTGATATTTACCTTGCAATGCGCGGATAAAAAATCCGCGCTAAGTGAATTTATTGGCGATTAAACGGCAGCGAAACGCTTGCGTAGAAATGCGCCGGCGTCGTCGACTGCCTTGCGTGCGGTTGGCAGCACTGCGACCATCGACACGAAGCCGTGCGGCATACCTGCGTAACGATGTTGTTCGACGAGCACACCGGCAGCCTTCAATTTTGCGCCATATTCTTCCGCCGCATCGCGGGTTGGATCGCACTCGGCTGTACCCACGAAAGCGGGCGGAAGATCAGCATGACTGGTCGCGTAGGTCGGGCAAGCGAGAGGATTTTTCTGATCGACCGCGAGGTTCGGCAGGTAGTGGCTCCAGAAATAGGTGATATCTTCTTTGCGCAGCCACGGACCATCCTTGAACTCTTCGAGCGACTTAGTCGGCGCATCGATTTCGTACGTCATCGAACCGTAAAACAATATTTGAGCCTGCAATTTCGGGCCGCCCTGATCGCGTATCCGCAGCGTGGTACTAGCACTCAGAATCGCGCCGGCGCTGTCGCCGCCGATAGCGATACGCGTCGGATCGCCGTTAATTTCAGCGGCATTTTTTGCAGCCCATAACGTTGCCGCGTAAGCATCGTCCGGCGCGGCGGGAAATTTATGTTCCGGTGCCAACCGATAATCGACGGACATGACGACGCTTTCAGCAGCGCTGCATAAACCACGGCAAATCGAATCCTGCGTATCGAGATTACCGGTGGCGAAACCACCGCCGTGGAAATACACCACTACCGGAAACGGACCCGTTCCTTGCGGTTGATATACACGTACTTTTAATTCGCCGCCGGGACCAGGAATCGTTCGGTCGGAAATGCTACCGAGCGCTACATCGAGCGGTGGTACAGCGGTTGAAGCTTGATAAATGCTGGCACGCAACATC
>CAMLJR010000018.1 GCA_946480345.1 uncultured Spongiibacteraceae bacterium | reverse complement strand
GGTAGTAGTGCTCTGCTGCAAACCGAGTTGTACGGGTTCGATAATTTTCGGCGCGTTGTGTTCGGGTGCTGCGCAACCGCCCAGCAGCGCAACAAATGCCGATGTAAATAACAACATCGTGAACAAATACATCGCTGAAAAATAGCGGGTATGCAGACTGGGCATGGCTGAACCGCAGCTTGAAGAGATTTAGAAGAGGCCGCGATTAAAACACGCGTGGTTTGCTTAATGCAACGCTAGCGTTGCATTTCGTCTTTTGCGTACACTGCGCGAATTCTGCAACTTAATGGAGAGCGGCGGATGCCGATTTCATCAACGCGAAAATCTCCGCGCAAAATGCCCCCAGTGTCGTCGGCCGGTCGGCCAACGCGTGAAGCAGCGGAATTGCTTGCGGAAAAAATTCTCGATGTCGCGACCGAACTGATGCTCGAACACGGTTTCGGTAATACGACAATGGAAGCGGTGGCGAACGTAGCGGGCGTCGCGAAGCGCACGCTTTACAGCCGCTTTGCTGATAAAGACGAATTATTTACGGCGGTGATCCGTCGGCGCCGCGAATTGTTTCTAGCGCCCGTCGCGAAAATCTCCGCAGCCGGCGGCGGCCTGGAGCAGCAACTCAAGCAGGTCGGTAATCACATGCTGAAGTGGGGACTGCGCGACGATACGATTGCGTTCAAACGTTTAATGGCGGGAGAGGTGCGGCGTTTTTCGACAGTGCCGGTAAATCTACTCAGCGAAAGTCGCGAGCGGGTCATCGATGCGATTACGACCGTGCTGGCTTCGTCAAGCGAACCGCCGTTAGCGGTAACCGATAAGCGTTTCGCGGCGATGCAGTTTTTGGAAATGGTAATGGGGCCGGCGAACCAATGCGCTTATTACGGAGCGCCAGCGCCGAGCGAACGTGCTCGACGCGCGTATATCGATAACGTCATTCAATTGTTTTTGAATGGTTGCCGATTCAGTTCGCCGTAAATCATTAGCCGACTAATACCTTTAACCATTGCGCGTAACGTTCCGCGCTGCTCGGATATTTCGGGTGCGTGTAACGCGTGGCAAGCAGTGTTTTGCCATTACTATCGAATTGCGTGCAACCGATGAATTGCATTTGCTCGGCGTACGCCTGGCGCTGAGCATCGGGGACGGTTTTGTAGGGCTCGCTTGACCAGATGCCCGCAGCGCGCAAGCGATCGATAGCCGGCTCGATGGCCTCCTCGTCGGCTCCGCGCTCAGCGGCAAGATACAAGCTGCCATTGGCCTTGTCGGCAGCGTCAAAATAAAAATCGTAGTTGTGAACGATATATGCGCCCAAATTCATGAATAACTCTCCTAAACACAGAACTAAACGACTCAAAGGCTGGCGCAGTATAGGAACGCGAACACCGCTTCGGCATGACTCATTTCGATGAGAGGCGTTAATCGATGATCGAAAAACATTGATCGATGCGGTGCATGCTGGCGTTTTCGGGTTGTTCGATCTGGTCAGCGCACAAGCCACACCCTATAATCAAAAATCATTCTCATTTAGGCTTTTGTTAATGCTTCTTTGTGATTTGCCCTTCGGCCACGCTGCCACCATTGAACGCATCGAGGAAAAAAGCAGCGCCGATGCGATTGCCGGTCGTCTGCGCGATCTCGGTTTTGTCGCCGGCGAGCCGGTGCGGGTCGTCGCACGCGGTTTGATCGGCGCAGATCCAGTCGTCGTGCAGATTGGTTTCACGCGGTTTGCGTTGCGCCGTGCTGAAGCGTCGCGTGTGGTCGTCCAGCCGGCGGCGGCATAACGATGAATATGTCGATTCCCGTGCAAAAAATGGCTGAGCATATTGCTCTGGTCGGCAACCCCAATTGCGGCAAGACCGCGTTGTTCAATCTGCTCACCGGCAGCCGCCAGAAGGTGGCGAATTACGCGGGCGTTACCGTCGAGCGCAAGGAGGGGCGCTGCACGCTGCCGTCAGGGCGCGCGATTCGCATCCTTGATTTGCCTGGCGCTTATAGCCTGAGCGCAACCAGTCTCGATGAAGAAATCACGCGCGATGTTTGTCTCGGTCAGCGTGAAGGAGAGGCAAAGCCCGATCTGATCGTCTGCGTCGTCGACGCCACCAATCTGCGTTTACATTTGCGTTTCGCGTTGGAGTTGCGCCAGCTCGGTCTGCCGATGGTCGTCGCGCTGAACATGATGGATGCCGCGGCGCGGCGGGGCATCAGCATTGACGTGGCGAAGTTGGAGCACGCGCTCGGCGTACCGGTGATCGAAACTGTTGCCGTGCGACACGGCGGCGGCGCCAAGTTACTGGAAGTACTCGACGGACCGATTCCATCGATGCCGGCACCATTGGCAGCCGATGTCGATCTGCATGCCAGCGTTCGCGATCTGCTGCGCGATGCCGTGGTGGTACCGCGTCGTACCGCCGTTATCGACGATGCGCTCGATCGCTGGGTACTGCATCCGGTGGGCGGTCTGCTGATTCTCGCCGTCGTGATGTTCCTGATGTTTCAGGCCGTATTTTCGTGGGCGGCGCCATTAATGGATGGCATCGATGCCGCCATTGGTGCGCTGGGCGGGTGGATCGGCGATGTATTGCCCGATGGTTTGTTGCGCAGTTTGCTGGTCGAAGGTGTGATCGCCGGTACCGGCAGCGTAT
The DNA here is from genome assembly GCA_946480345.1 of uncultured Spongiibacteraceae bacterium. The sequence continues at coordinate 25,531 of CAMLJR010000018.1, read as the reverse complement.
TGGTATTTCTGCCGCAAATTCTGTTTCTGTTCCTGTTTATTCTCGCGCTCGAAGAGTCGGGCTACTTGCCGCGCGCGGCGTTTCTGCTCGACCGCATGATGGTCAGCGCCGGCTTGACCGGCCGTTCGTTCATTCCGCTGCTGTCGGGTTTCGCGTGTGCGATTCCGGCAATCATGGCGACGCGGACGATTCAGGACGAACGCGATCGTCTGGTGACGATTCTGGTGACGCCGTTAATTACCTGCTCGGCGCGACTGCCGGTATACACGTTGTTGATCGGTGCGTTCATTCCACAGCAGAGCGTATTCGGTCTGTTCAATTTGCAGGGCGTGGTGCTGTTCGGTCTTTATTTCGGCGGTGTGTTCAGCGCACTGCTGGTCGCCTGGGTGATGAAGCTGCTGGGCCGCGATCGCGGCGCAGAGCACACGCTTTTGCTGGAATTACCGTCGTATCGCGTCCCGCATCTACGCGATGTCGCCATCGGTCTGTGGGAGCGCGCCAGTATTTTTATCAGTCGGGTCGGCACCATCATTCTGGCGTTGAGCGTACTGCTGTGGTTTCTGTCGAGTTTTCCGGCACCGCCGCCGGGTTACACCCAGCCGGCGATCGATTACAGCCTGGCGGGGCGCATCGGCCACGCGCTGCAATATGTATTCGCGCCGATCGGCTTCAACTGGCAGATTTGCATCGCACTGATACCGGGCCTCGCCGCGCGTGAAGTCGCCGTCAGTGCATTGGCGACGGTGTATGCGTTATCAGCGGCATCGGATAACGCCGCCGCACAGCTTGCGCCGCTGATTTCGGCGCAATGGTCGCTGCCGACGGCGTTGTCGCTATTGGCGTGGTACGTATTCGCGCCGCAATGTCTGGCCACGCTTGCGGTGATTCGCCGAGAGACAAACTCATGGAAGATCGTTGCGATCGCAACCGGTTATTTGTTCGCCTTGGCCTACATCGCCGCGTTCATTACTTATCAGCTCGCGAGTCGCTGGTTATGACGCGCCCGATTATGAAGAGTGCGAAGTTGTGAATAGCTGGTACGACCTTGCGCAATGGCTCATCGTCATCACGGCGGTGCTGATAAGTGCGTTATATATGTTGGGTCGTATCGTACCGGGCTGGCGCGTTGCACTCGCCAATCGTTTGCAACAATCGCGTTATCCGCGCTGGGTAAATGGGGTTGGGGCGCGTATCGCGGGAGGCGGTGGATGCGGTAGTGGTTGCAGCAGTTGCGATAGTTGTCCCGCGAACTCGTCTTCGTCGAAAAAATAAATCCGTAAAAAATCTTATCGAATTAAATACATCTGAATGCGGCTGCGGGTTTATTTGTCGGTCCCGCGCTAAAACAAAAACGCCCGCAGCGAGGCGGGCGTTTTTTGAATAAGCAGCGAAATCAGCCGCGTTTATCCAGCGCGGGATAATCGCGAGTCGTTGCGCCGGTGTAAAGCTGGCGCGGGCGACCGATTTTGTAGCTGCCGCTGATCATTTCGTTCCAGTGCGCAATCCAGCCGGGAGTGCGACCGAGCGCGAAAATTACCGTGAACATGCTGCTTGGAATGCCGATCGCTTTCAGAATGATGCCTGAATAGAAGTCGACGTTCGGGTACAGTTTTTTCTGAATGAAATACGGATCTTCGAGAGCGATTTTTTCGAGTTTCTTCGCGATGCGCAGGAGCGGATCGTTGTTGAGACCGAGTTCGTTCAGTACTTCGTCTGCGGTTTGCTTCATTACTTTCGCGCGCGGATCGAAGTTCTTGTAAACGCGATGGCCGAAGCCCATCAACTTGAAGCCCGAGTTTTTATCTTTCGCGCGTTCGATGAACTCCGGAATGCGCGACTCGTCACCGATTTCTTCGAGCATGTTCAGCACGGCTTCGTTGGCGCCACCATGCGATGGACCCCACAGCGCAGCAACACCCGCTGCGATACACGCAAACGGATTGGCGCCGGTCGAGCCAGTCAGGCGCACGGTGGAAGTGGACGCGTTTTGCTCGTGGTCGGCGTGCAGCAGGAAAATGCGATCCATTGCGCGCGCCAGAACCGGGCTGACTTTGTAGTCTTCGCAGGGGTTGCCGAACATCATGTACAGGAAGTTTTCGGCGTAGTTCAGATTGTTCTGCGGATACATGAATGGCAGGCCGATCGAATATTTGTACGCCATTGCAGCGAGCGTCGGCATTTTCGCAATCAGGCGAATTGCCGAGGTTTCGCGATGTTGCGGATTATTGATGTCGAGCGAATCATGATAGAACGCCGACAGCGCGCCGATGACGCCGCACATGATCGCCATCGGGTGTGCATCGCGGCGAAAACCTTTGAAAAAGCTGGTGATCTGGTCGTGCACCATGGTGTGCTTGCGCACGCGCTCTTCGAACGCGACTTTTTGCGCCTGAGTCGGCAGCTCGCCATTCAGTAGCAGGTAGCAGGTTTCGAGGTAATCGGATTTTTCCGCGAGCTGCTCGATCGGATAGCCGCGGTGCAGCAGGACGCCGTTATCGCCGTCGATGAAGGTGATCTTCGATTCGCACGCGGCAGTTGAGACAAAGCCAGGGTCGTAGGTGAAGTAGCCGTTGGTGAGTAGCGCACCGACATCGATTACGTCGGGCCCCATGGTGCCTGAATAAATTGGCAACTCGATTGGCGCCTTTCCATCGATGGCTAGTTTCGCTTTCTTATCGGTCATTGCGGGCTCCTCTTCATCCACTAACTCAATAGGTCATCTACAAACAAAAAATAGGTAACTAGATTTTCAAATGGCATTCGCAGCGCGCGTATGTACAGCAGGGACCGTTGGGGTCGAGCCGTGGCGCGGCATGCAATCGGTGTCGGAACGAGGCGGCCGGCTTCGTGCTTGAAAAGTAGATATGCACGAGGGCGCTAGGACGCGACGCATTATAAAAGCAAAGATCGTGCGCGGGGAACTGAATTCGGGTAATTCGGCTAACGATTCCCATATTGAGCAATTCATGTTCTGGCCCATTAGTTTTCAATTAAAAACGGTGCAAAAAAGGCCTTGTTGTCGCGTTATTACGCCATATTGCCAATTTGTAATTCAAAGTTGATCTGCCTATAATGCGCGGCGTTTTCTGCGTAGTGACAGCCTGTTTCAATGGTGTTGCCGCGTCGAAAGCGAATCATTTCACCGTACGTGTTTCACTTCCATGTAACTGCTCGATGGTTTGTTTCATTCGAAACGAATTGCGCTCGGGCCATAACTAGTGTGATGAATCCGTGAAGACCAAGCGCCCCGTGAATTTAGATCTCGGCACGATTTCGCTGCCGATTACTGCCTATGTTTCCATTCTCCATCGTATCTCCGGCGTCATTTTGTTTGGCGGTGCCGCGATTCTGCTGTGGTTGTTGAGTGTTTCGCTATCAAGCGAAGAGGGCTTCAACAGCACCAAGGCATTATTCGATTCGTTTTTCTGCAAGCTGATTGTGTGGGGCGTGCTGGCTGCGCTGATTTATCACACTGTCGCCGGCATAAAGCACTTGATCATGGATGTTGGCGTCGGCGAGACGCTTGAAGGCGGTGCGCGCGGTGCGCGTATCGTCATTATCGTATCGATTGTACTGATCGTATTGGTGGGAGCATTCATATGGTAACCGCAGTCACTAACCTCGGTCGCAGCGGTTTATCCGACTGGCTGATTCAGCGTGTCACCGCAGTGGTATTGCTGGCATATACCTTCTTTATTGTTGGTGTTGTGTTTTTTGGTCCCGAGCTTCAGTACGCGGAATGGGTCGCCCTGTTTTCGCAAACCTGGGTGCGCGTATTCAGTCTGGCGGCTCTGCTGTCGATTGCTGCGCATGCGTGGATCGGTTTGTGGTCGGTATCGACTGATTATTTGACCGAACGCATGTTGGGTGCGAAAGGCAACGTGTTGCGCCTGATTTTCCAGGCAGTTATCGCGATTGCACTGTTCACCTATGTTGTTTGGGGCATCCAGATTCTGTGGGGTAACCATGGCTAATATTCGTACCATTTCGTTTGATGGCGTCATCGTTGGTGGCGGTGGCGCAGGTATGCGCGCGGCGCTGCAGTTGTCGCAATCCGGTTACAAAACCGCAGTAATTTCCAAAGTATTCCCGACCCGTTCGCACACTGTCTCGGCGCAGGGTGGTATCACCTGTGCGATCGCCAGTGCAGACCCCAACGATGATTGGCGCTGGCATATGTACGATACCGTCAAGGGTTCCGATTACATCGGCGACCAGGACGCGATCGAATACATGTGCAGTGTTGGCCCGGAAGCGGTATTCGAACTCGATCACATGGGGCTGCCGTTTTCGCGTACTGACGAAGGCCGTATTTATCAGCGCCCATTCGGCGGTCAATCGAAGAATTTCGGCGAAGGTGGTCAAGCGGCGCGTACCTGCGCGGCAGCCGACCGTACCGGCCACGCATTGCTGCACACGCTGTATCAAGCCAACCTGAAGAACAACACGCAGTTCTTCAATGAGTGGTATGCGGTCGATCTGGTCAAGAATCAGGATGGCGTTGTTACCGGCGTTATCGCCATCTGCATGGAATCCGGCGAAGTCGTTTATGTGAAATCGAAAGCGACCGTATTCGCCACCGGTGGTGCGGGCCGTATTTTCGCATCGACTACCAATGCGCATATCAACACCGGTGACGGCGTTGGCATGGCGTTGCGTGCCGGCTTCCCGGTACAAGACATCGAGATGTGGCAGTTCCACCCGACCGGTATCGCCGGTGCGGGAGTGCTCGTCACCGAGGGTTGCCGCGGCGAAGGCGGTTACCTGATCAACAAGAATGGCGAGCGCTTCATGGAGCGTTACGCGCCGAATGCGAAAGACCTTGCCGGCCGCGACGTTGTTGCGCGCTCGATGATCATGGAAATCATCGAAGGCCGCGGTTGCGGTCCCGATGGCGATCACGTTTACCTCAAGCTCGATCATCTCGGTGAAGAAGTACTGCACTCGCGTTTGCCGGGCATCTGCGAACTATCGATTACGTTCGCGCATGCCGATCCGGTTAAAGAGCCGATTCCAGTCGTGCCGACCTGCCATTACATGATGGGCGGTATTCCGACCAATATTCATGGTCAGGCGTTAACCATCGACGCCAACGGCAACGACCAAATCATCCCGGGGCTGTTTGCTTGTGGCGAAGTCGCGTGCGTATCGGTACACGGCGCCAACCGTCTCGGCGGCAACTCGCTGCTCGATCTCGTGGTATTCGGTCGCGCTTCGGGTTTGTTCATCGAGAAATCGTTGCGCGAAGGTATCGAACATCGCGATGCCACCAGCTCGGATATCGATCAGGCAATGTCGCGTTTGAACCGCTTGAATGCCAGCAAAGGCGGCGAGAAAACTGCCGAGCTGCGCAAAGAGCTGCAAAGCACGATGCAGAATTTCTTCGGCGTATTCCGCCGTGGCGATTACATGCAGCAAGGCATCGCGAAACTCGCCGATCTGCGTCAGCGCATCGACAACGTTTATCTCGATGACAAGAGCAATACGTTCAACACGGCGCGGATCGAAGCGCTCGAGTTGGCCAACCTGCTCGAAGTCGCCGAAGCGACGGCAATCGCTGCCGAAGAGCGCAAGGAAAGCCGCGGTGCGCATGCCCGTGAAGACTTCCCCGAGCGCGATGACCAGAATTGGTTGTGCCATTCCTTGTATTTCCCCGGCGAAAAACGCGTCGGCAAGCGTGCGGTTAACTTCTCGCCGAAAACGGTCGAGACATTCCAACCGAAAACGCGTACGTACTAAGGTCGGGGAGGAGAGAATTCATGTTGCAAGTCAGTCTGTATCGCTACAACCCGGAAAACGATCAAGCGCCGAGCATGCAGGAAGTTCAGATCGACACCGGCGGCAAGGATCTGATGGTGCTCGATATTCTCGAGTTGCTGAAAGCCAAGGACCCGTCGTTGACGTTCCGTCGCTCGTGCCGCGAAGGCGTGTGCGGTTCCGACGGTTTGAACATCAATGGCAAAAACGGCCTCGCGTGTATCACACCGGTATCGGAAGCACTGCGCGGCAGCAACAAGCTCGTGCTGCGTCCATTGCCTGGATTGCCCGTCATTCGCGATCTGATCGTCGATATGGGGCAGTTCTACGCGCAATACGAGAAGGTCAAACCATACCTGATCAACAACACGCCGGCGCCGGCAATCGAGCGGCTGCAATCGCCGGAAGATCGCGCCAAGCTCGACGGCCTGTACGAATGTATTTTGTGTGCATGCTGTTCGACGGCATGCCCGTCGTTCTGGTGGAATCCCGATCGCTTTATCGGCCCGAGCGGTTTGCTGCAGGCATACCGCTTTCTGGCTGATTCGCGCGACACGGCGACGGATGAGCGTCTTGCCGATCTGGATGATCCGTTCAGCGTATTTCGCTGCCACGGCATTCAGGCATGCGTGAGCGTTTGTCCGAAAGGGTTGAATCCGACCCGTGCGATCGGCCACATTCGGAACATGTTGTTGCAACGCGCCAGCTAATTCGGCGCGAAAGGGAAGTCACAAGCGTAATTTGGCGATCATCGACCGCGTAAGGGCATAAGCTGTCTACACTTACGCGGGCTTTGAATCGTCTCGAAGGGTTTGCAGTAATTGTCGGATATGGCACAGGCGCCTACCGGCGCTATGCGAGCCGTATGTGTTCAGCTATATCCAACGGGGCCACACGGGCAACCCCCGCGTCACTTCGTGAAGTCCAGGCAATCGATTACATCGATTTGTCATGCAAAAACATTGTTTGTCAGGATGCTGTGGGCAACGCCGTCTGCGCAGTAACAATGTCCTATCAATGCAGGGCTTTACTTGGGCAGGTGACACCCCTTATCAGGTGGAAAAACAATGCAAGACAACCCAGCCGGGCATAAAGGCACGATGGAGCTGCTTTGGCGCAGCTCACAGCTATCGGGCGGCAATGCTGCCTATATTGAAGATCTCTACGAAACCTACCTGACCGATCCAAACTCGGTGCCGGAGCAATGGCGCGATTATTTCGCCAAGCTGCCGCGTGTCGACGGCAATATTGCACAGGATATTCCGCACTCCGCCATTCGCGATCAATTCGCCCAGCTCGCGCGCAAGCGCGTCCATGCGGGCAATGGAGCCGCTGACCCGCGAAGCACGGAGAGCGAGCGCAAGCAGGTGCGTGTGTTGCAGTTGATGAGTGCATATCGTCAGCGCGGCCACCAGAAAGCGAAGCTCGATCCGCTGGGTTTGTGGCAGCGCGATGCGGTACCCGACCTGACCTTGGAGTTTCATCAACTCAGCGCCGCCGATCTCGATACCGCTTTTCAAGTCGGCCGTTCTTATTTCGGCAAAGAGCAGGCGACGCTGCGCGAAATCATCGACGCACTGGAACAAACCTACTGCACGACGATTGGCGCCGAGTTTCGTCACATCATCGCCACCGAAGAACGGCGTTGGATCGAACAGCGGATGGAGAGCGTGCGCTCGAAACCCGATTTTGGCCGCCAGGCGCGCCAGCATCTGCTCGAACGGTTGACCGCCGCCGAAGGTTTGGAAAAATCGCTCGCGTCGAAATATCCGGGTACCAAGCGTTTCGGTCTCGAAGGCGGCGAAAGCCTGATTCCGATGCTCGATTCGATGATCCAACGCTGCGGTTCGTACAGCGCGAAGGAAATGGTCATCGGCATGGCCCACCGCGGCCGTTTGAATGTACTGGTCAATATTCTCGGTAAAAGCCCGGCGGAGCTGTTCGACGAGTTCGAAGGGCGTGCCAATTATGTCGGCTCCGCCGACGTTAAATACCACCAGGGTTTTTCATCGAACGTGATGACTCCGGGTGGCGAAGTGCATCTGGCGTTGGCGTTCAATCCATCGCATCTGGAAATCGTTTCGCCGGTGGTGGAAGGTTCGGTGCGTGCACGCCAGGATCGTCGCGGCGACGAAGTCGGCGATAAAGTCGTGCCGATTGTGATGCACGGCGACGCTGCATTCGCGGGCCAGGGCGTTGTAATGGAGACATTCCAAATGTCCCAGACGCGTGGCTACAAAACCGGCGGCACCATCCACATCGTCATCAATAATCAGGTCGGTTTCACCACCAGCGATCCGCGCGATTCGCGTTCGACCGAATATTGCACCGATGTCGCGAAAATGGTTCAAGCGCCGATTTTCCACGTCAACGGCGACGATCCGGAAGCGGTGTTGTTCGTTTCGCAACTCGCGGTCGATTATCGTCAGGAATTCAAGAAAGACGTGGTGATCGATCTGGTGTGCTATCGCCGCCGTGGTCACAACGAAGCCGACGAGCCGTCGGCGACGCAGCCGCTGATGTACGAAGCAATCAAAAACCAGCCGACCACGCGCGATCTGTATGCAAAGAAATTGATCGATGCCGGCGTGATCAGCAAGGAAGAGGACGATCGCTTCGTCACTGAATACCGCGAAGTGCTCGAAAGCGGCGAGCATGTCGTCAAGAGCCTGGTGAAGCAGCCGAATTCCGCACTGTTCATCGATTGGCGCCCGTATTTAGGCCACGCCTGGACCACCGCCTGCGATACCCGCATCGATCCGAAGAAGCTGCTCGATATTGCGCAGCGCGCGAATTCGGTTCCCGATGGTTTTCTCGTCCAGCGCCAAGTCGCAAAAATTTATGAAGATCGCCAGAAGATGGCCGCGGGTGCGCTGCCGATCAACTGGGGCTTCGCTGAAATGATGGCGTATGCCACGTTGCTGGAAGCGGATCATCAAGTGCGGTTGACCGGCCAGGATGTCGGTCGCGGCACGTTCTCGCATCGACATGCAGTGCTGCATCATCAGAAAGACGGCAGCCGTTACATTCCGCTGCAGAATCTGTCTACCAAGCAACCTGCGTTCGCGATTTACGATTCGCTGCTGTCTGAAGAAGCCGTGCTCGCCTTCGAATATGGCTACGCGACGACGATTCCGAAAGCGCTGGTGGTGTGGGAAGCGCAGTTCGGCGATTTCGCGAACGGCGCGCAAGTGGTGATCGACCAGTTCATCACCAGCGGCGAGCATAAATGGGCGCGGTTGTGCGGGTTGACGTTGTTACTGCCGCACGGTTACGAAGGTCAGGGTCCCGAACACAGCTCGGCGCGACTCGAACGCTTCCTGCAGTTATGCGCTGAGCACAACATTCAGGTGTGCATGCCGACTACGCCGGCGCAGGTTTTCCATATGCTGCGCCGTCAGGTGATTCGTCCGCTGCGCAAACCGCTGGTGGTGATGACGCCGAAAAGTCTGTTGCGTCATAAAGAAGCTGTTTCGACTCTTGAAGAGCTGGCGCACGGTTCGTTCCACACTGTGCTCGATGACAACGATGTTGTGGCTCCGGAGAAAATCACTCGCTTGGTGTTGTGTAGCGGCAAAGTGTTTTATGACGTGCGCGAAGTGCGCCGCGAACGCAAACTCGACGATATTGCGATCGTGCGGCTTGAGCAGCTTTACCCGTTCCCGGAAGAAGATCTCAGCGCCGTATTCGCGCGTTATCCAAACGTTAACGAAGTGGTCTGGTGTCAGGAAGAGCCGATGAATCAGGGTGCGTGGTACAGCAGTCAGCACCATATGCGTCGCGTTATCAATCGCCACAATCGTTCGCTGTATCTCGAATACGCGGGCCGCGATGCATCGGCCTCCCCAGCGGCAGGTTATATGGCGTTGCACCTTGCGCAGCAGGAACAGTTCATCAAGCAGGCGTTGAAAATCGACTAACGGCAAATGCTGAATTAAGGAATTCGTATGAGCATAGAAATCAAAGCCCCGACCTTTCCCGAATCCGTTGCCGACGGCACGATCGCGACTTGGCACAAGAAAGTGGGCGAGGCAGTTAAACGCGACGAGCTGATTGTCGATATCGAAACCGACAAGGTAGTGCTTGAAGTGGTCGCACCAGCCGATGGCTCGCTGGTCGAAATTTTGAAAAACGAAGGCGATACCGTACTCAGCGAAGAGCTGATCGCGCACTTTAAGGAAGGCGCCGTTGCGGCTGCAGCTGCGCCATCGCCGGCACCGGCAGCCGCTGCGGCGGCGTCAACTTCGGCCAGCGCTGAACAGAAACTCGCACCTGCCGCACGCAAGCTGATCGAGGAAAATAATCTCGACGCCAATGCCATCGCAGCCACCGGCAAGGGCGGTTTGATCACTAAAGAGGATGTGGTTAAACATCTGGGCGATAAAGCGGCGGCACCAAAAGCCGCTGCGCCAGCGCCTATTGCGAAAGCCGCTGCTCCGCAGCCGGTGTTGCTCGGCGACCGTATCGAAAAACGCGTCCCGATGACCCGACTGCGCGCACGCATTGCTGAGCGTTTGCTCGAAGCGTCGCAAGGCACCGCGATGTTGACCACGTTCAATGAGGTCAACATGAAACCGGTAATGGAATTGCGTAGTCAGTACAAGGATCTGTTTGAAAAGACGCACAACGGTACGCGCCTTGGCTTCATGGGCTTTTTCGTTAAAGCCGCATGCGAGGCACTGAAACGATTCCCGGCAGTCAATGCTTCAATTGACGGCAACGACATCGTTTATCACGGCTATCAAGATGTCGGCGTCGCGGTTTCCACCGATAAAGGCTTGGTGGTGCCGGTGTTGCGCGATGCCGATCAAAGCTCCATTGCTCAAATCGAAAACAAGATTCGTGATTTTGGCCTGCGCGCACGCGATGGCAAACTCGGTCTCGAAGAAATCCAGGGCGGCACGTTTACTATCACCAACGGTGGCGTGTTCGGATCGCTGATGTCGACGCCGATTCTGAACCCGCCACAAGCTGCGATTCTTGGCATGCACAAGACACAGGATCGCCCGATGGCAGTGAATGGTCAGGTTGTCGTGCTGCCGATGATGTATTTGGCGCTGTCCTACGATCATCGTTTGATCGATGGCAAAGAAGCGGTGCAATTTCTCGTTACCATCAAAGAGCTGATCGAAGATCCAGCGCGCATTCTGCTCGAAGTGTAATTACGGTGAGGTCATCGCGGTAGCGCGGTGGCTTTCCAATAACCGCTGCAAAGCGGTCAACCGCAATAATTCAGGAATCGAACAATGGCTAAATACGATGTCGTGGTAATTGGTGCCGGTCCCGGCGGTTATGTTGCAGCGATTCGCGCCGCGCAGCTCGGGCTGAAAACATTGTGTATCGAGAAAGGTAAGAACAAATTCGGTAAACCGTTTTTTGGCGGCACCTGCCTCAATGTCGGTTGTATCCCGTCGAAAGCGTTGCTGGATTCGTCGTATAAGTTTCACGAAGCCCAACACGGGCTCGAAGCGCATGGCATTAAAGCCAGCGGTGTAAAAATTGATGTGCCGGCGATGATTCAGCGCAAAGACGAAATCGTCAAACAGCTGACTGGCGGCATCGGTCAGTTGTTCAAAGCCAACGGCGTCGATGCGATGGAAGGCGCCGGCAAAGTGTTGTCGGGCAAGCGCGTCGAAGTGACGAAAGAAGACGGTCAGTCCGAAATCATCGAAGCGGATCACATCATCGTCGCGGCCGGTTCGGTACCAATGCAAATCCCGCCAGCTCCGGTAGATCAACAAGTTATCGTCGATTCTTCAGGTGCACTCGAGTTTACTGAAGTGCCCAAGCGCCTCGGTGTGATCGGCGCCGGCGTGATCGGTCTAGAGCTAGGCAGCGTTTGGGCGCGCCTGGGTGCGGAAGTGGTTGTGCTGGAAGCCTTGAATGAATTCCTGCCGATGGTCGATCGCCAAATCGCTAAAGATGCCGAGCGCACTATGCGCAAACAGGGCCTCGATATTCGTCTGGGCGCACGCGTTACCGGTTCGGAAATTAAGAAAAAACAAGTTGTTGTCAGCTACACCGATGCCAATGGTGAGAAGAAAGAAACCTTCGACAAACTGATCGTCGCCGTTGGTCGTCGTCCACAGAGTCAAAGCCTGCTTGCACCGGACAGCGGTGTCAAAATCGACGAGCGGGGTTTTATCTTCGTCAACGAATATTGCGAAACAGAAATGCCCGGTATTTATGCCGTCGGCGATATCGTTCGCGGCCCGATGCTTGCCCACAAAGGGATGGAAGAGGGCGTGATGGTTGCCGAGCGTATCGCCGGTAAAAAAGCTGCAATGAACTACGAGCTGATCCCGAGCGTGATTTACACGCATCCGGAAATCGCTTGGGTCGGCAAAAACGAAGAGCAACTGCGCACCGAAGGCGTTCCGTGCAACATCGGCGTGTTTCCCTTCGCGGCGAGCGGTCGCGCACTGGCAGCAAACGATAGCGGCGGCATGATCAAGATGATCGCGCACGCTGAAACCGATCGTATTCTGGGCGTACATATCATCGGCCCGAGCGCGGCGGAGCTGGTGCAGCAAGTCGCGATTGCAATGGAATTCGGTTCGAGCGCCGAAGACATCGGCCTGATGGTGTTCAGCCATCCGACGTTATCCGAAGGCGTACACGAAGCGGCGCTCGCGGTACATGGTCACGCGATCCATATCGCGAATCGTAAACAACGCAAATAAGGGTTTTTGTCCTTTCCCGGCATACGGAAATTGATTTGCGGAGCGCGGCGAAATTCGCGAAAATGCCGCGCCGAAATTTTTCACTCGATCCGGTTGGGCGCAACGATGTGCTTGAGCGGGTCACGCGTTGGGGGTATCTCAGTCTGTTAAAGGCGCCGGGATACCAATTCACTTCATAGATCGAGACGGTACATCACATGAACCTGCACGAGTATCAGGGTAAGCAGCTGTTTGCCGAATACGGCCTGCCCGTATCCAAGGGCGTTGCGGCTAGCACGCCCGCTGAAGCGGTTGCGGCAGCGAATCAAATTGGCGGCAATAAGTGGGTTGTTAAGGCCCAGGTACATGCTGGCGGCCGCGGTAAGGCTGGCGGCGTCAAGTTGGTCAGTTCCAAACAGGAAATCGAAGAGTTCGCGACCAAGTGGCTCGGTAATCGCCTGGTTACTTATCAGACAGACGCGAACGGTCAACCGGTTTCAAAAATTCTCGTCGAGTCCTGCACTGATATTGCGAAAGAGCTGTATCTGGGTGCAGTCGTCGATCGCGCTACGCGTCGTATCGTTTTCATGGCGTCGACCGAAGGCGGCGTCGAAATCGAGAAAGTGGCACACGAAACGCCGGAAAAAATTCTGACCGCAGTGATCGATCCGCTGGTTGGCGCACAGCCGTACCAAGGCCGCGAGCTGGCGTTCAAACTCGGTTTGAACGACACCCAGGTCAAGCAGTTCGTCAAGATATTCCAAGGCTTGGCGAAGATGTTCAAGGACTACGATCTGGCGCTGCTCGAAATCAATCCGCTGGTCATCACTACCGAAGGCAATCTGCACTGCCTCGACGCCAAAGTCGTAATCGATAGCAACGCGATGTACCGTCAGCCGAAACTGCGCGAAATGCACGACCCATCGCAGGACGATGCACGCGAAGCGCACGCAGCGAAGTGGGAACTGAACTACGTGGCGCTCGGTGGCAATATCGGTTGCATGGTCAATGGTGCCGGCCTCGCAATGGGCACAATGGACATCGTCAAGCTGCACGGCGGCGCACCGGCTAACTTCCTCGACGTAGGCGGCGGCGCGACCAAAGAGCGCGTATCCGAAGCGTTCAAAATCATTCTCTCCGACAGCAGCGTTAAAGCCGTCCTCGTCAACATCTTCGGCGGTATCGTGCGTTGCAACCTGATCGCCGAAGGCATCATCGGCGCAGTCGAACAAGTAGGCGTGAAAGTGCCGGTCGTTGTTCGTCTCGAAGGCAACAACGCCGAGCTCGGCGCGAAAATCCTCGCCGAGAGCGGACTCAACATCATTGCTGCAAACAGCTTGACCGAAGCTGCACAAGCAGTTGTTAAAGCAGCGGAGGGCGTGTAATGAGCGTTCTGATTAACAAAAACACCAAAGTTATCTGCCAGGGCTTCACCGGCTCGCAAGGCACTCTGCATTCCGAACAAGCGATTGCTTACGGCACCAAAATGGTCGGTGGCGTAACGCCGGGCAAAGGCGGCACCGAGCATCTCGGTCTGCCGGTGTTCAACACCGTTGCCGATGCGGTTGCGGCGACTGGCGCGGAAGCGTCGGTAATCTACGTACCGGCCCCATTCTGCAAAGATTCGATCCTCGAAGCCGCTAACGCCGGCATCAAACTGATCGTCTGTATCACCGAAGGTATTCCTACCCTCGACATGCTCGACGTGAAAGTGAAGTGCGACGAACTCGGCGTGCGTCTGATCGGGCCGAACTGCCCGGGCGTGATCACTCCGGGCGAATGCAAAATCGGCATCATGCCGGGCCATATTCACCTGCCGGGCAAAGTCGGCATCGTGTCGCGCTCCGGCACGCTGACGTACGAAGCGGTCAAACAGACCACCGATTTCGGCTTCGGCCAATCGACCTGCGTCGGTATCGGTGGCGATCCGATTCCGGGCTCCAACTTCATCGATATCCTGAAGCTGTTCCAGGAAGATCCGCAGACCGAAGCGATCGTAATGATCGGCGAAATCGGCGGTTCGGCTGAGGAAGAAGCGGCAGCGTTCATCAAGGCGAACGTGACCAAGCCGGTCGTGTCGTACATCGCTGGCGTTACCGCTCCTCCCGGCAAGCGCATGGGCCACGCAGGCGCGATCATCTCCGGCGGCAAAGGCACTGCGGACGAAAAATTCGCCGCGCTGCAAGACGCCGGTGTGCATACGGTGAAGTCGCTGGCCGATATCGGTAAGACGTTGAAAGAAGTGACCGGCTGGTAAGTGCAGCGGGTTTGAAAAAGGGCGCTTCGGCGCCCTTTTTTATTGCCGACAATTTCTCTGGATCTAGGGAAGAAGGTATCGACTCGTTGTTTTCAGGACCGTCAGCGACAAGGATGTCGCTGACGAGCTATAGGGACATACTTGCCGCGTGTCCTGAAAACAACGAGTCGATGCCTTCAAGCACCGCATTAGCTGACTTGAAATCGCCAACGTCGCCCCCACATCTCACGCACGAATTTTGGGTGTGATTTTTCTTCAGGAGATGTGTAGATGACCACCGCCGCCAAGCAGACGATGGGCTTTCAGACCGAAGCCCGCCAGCTGTTGCAGTTGATGATCCATTCGCTGTACAGCAACAAAGAAGTGTTCCTGCGCGAATTGATTTCCAATGCCTCGGATGCTGCCGACAAACTGCGTTTCGAAGCGCTGTCAAAGCCCGAGCTGTTCGAGAGCGATCCGAATCTGCAAGTTCGCATCGAGTTCGATAAAGACGCGAAAACCATCACCATCAGCGATAACGGCATCGGCATGTCGCATGACGAGGCCGTCAGCCATCTCGGTACCATCGCGCGCTCCGGCACCGCCGATTTCTTGAAAAATTTAAGCGGCGATCAGAAAAAAGATTCGCAGCTGATCGGCCAATTCGGCGTCGGTTTTTATTCGGCATTCATCGTCGCCGATCGTGTCGAAGTGTTTACGCGCCGTGCCGGTTTACCCGCAGAAGAGGGTGTGCATTGGGAATCGAAAGGTGAGGCGGATTTCACTGTCGAGTCATTCACGAAAGCCGATCGCGGCACTAAAGTGGTTTTGCACCTGCGCGCCGATGATGCGGAATTTGCCGACAACTGGCGCATTCGCTCAGTCGTCAAAAAATATTCTGACCACATTTCGATTCCGGTGCTGATGCAAAAGCCGTCGTTCGAAACCAACGAAGACGGCAGCGAAAAAACAGCCGAGGAAAAAAACGCTGCGCCCGAATTTGAAACGATCAACACCGCGACAGCGCTGTGGACCCGTCCGCGCAATGATGTCAGCGACGAAGAATATAAAGAATTCTACAAACACATTTCGCACGATTTCGAAGAGCCGGTGAGCTGGAGCCATAACAAAGTCGAAGGCAAGCAGGAATACACCAGTCTGCTGTTTGTGCCGAAGCGCGCGCCGTTCGATATGTGGAATCGCGACAAGCCGCGCGGCCTGAAATTGTATGTACAACGTACGTTTATCATGGATGAAGCCGAGCAGTTTTTACCGCTGTATTTGCGCTTCATCAAAGGCGTGGTCGATTCGAACGATCTGCCACTGAACGTATCGCGCGAAATTCTGCAACACAATGCGCAAGTCGATGCGATGCGCTCGGCGTTGACTAAGCGCGCGCTCGACATGCTCGAAAAACTCGCGAAATCCGAGCCGGAAAAATATCAGGAATTCTGGAAAGAATTTGGTCAGGTGTTGAAGGAAGGCCCCGCCGAGGATTTCAGCAATCGCGAAAAAGTGGCGAAACTGCTGCGTTTCTCGACTACGCATACGAACAGCGAGGCGCAGGATCAATCGCTCGATGATTACGTAGCGCGAATGAAAGAAGGCCAGGAAAAGATTTATTACATCGCGGCGGAAAATTTCAATACCGCAGCAAATAGCCCGCATCTCGAAGTATTCCGCAAAAAAGGTATAGAAGTCGTATTGCTGTTCGATCGCGTCGACGAATGGTTGATGGGCCATTTATCGGAATTTGACGGCAAACAATTACAGGATGTCGGTAAAGGCGAGCTCGACCTCGGCAAACTCGAAGATGAAACTGAGAAAGAGGAAAAGGAAAAGCTCGAAAAAGAACATCAGTCATTGCTTGAGCGCGCGCAAAAAGTGCTCGAAGGCAAAGTGGAAAAAGTACGTGCGACGAATCGTCTGACTGATTCACCCGCGTGTCTGGTGGTAGGTCAACACGATATGGGCGCGCAAATGCGCCGCATTCTGGAATCGGCCGGCCAAAAAGTACCGGACAACAAACCGACGCTCGAATTGAATCCGGCCCATCCGCTGGTGGTGAAGCTCGATCAGGAAAGCGACGAAGATCGCTTTGCCGACCTGGTCGAAATTCTGTTCGATCAAGCGCATCTGGCCGAAGGTGGGCAATTGAAAGATCCGGCTGCGTATGTTCATCGATTGAATAAACTGCTGTTGGAAATTACTGGCTGAGGCTACATCAACAAAAACGGCGACCTAGTCGCCGTTTTTGTTTAGCGCGGCGCTGGTATATTCTGGCTCGCCAAACCCTCGATTCATCAATTCATACAACTCAGCGATTCATAGATAAAGCCATGACAAAACAATATCGCGTTGCGGTGCTCGGCGGCGGCAGTTTCGGTTCGGTTCTCGCCAATATCGTCGCGGAAAAAAATCACAATGTGCAATTGTGGTTGCGCAATCAGGAGCGCGCCGACGAAATCAATCGCGATCATCGTAACAGTCGTTACCTTGGTGATTTTGCGTTGCATTCCGGCGTGAAGGCGACCACCGATCTGAGCAGCGCAGTAAGCGATGCCGACTTCGTATTGATGGCGGTGCCAAGCGCATCGTGTCGCGAGGTTGCAAAAGAGGTGGCGCGTTTTATACGGCCCGAATGTGTCTTGATCAGTACAACAAAAGGCCTTGAATCATACGGGCCTGAACATCACGAATTTCGCTTGATGAGCGATGTGTTGCGCGAAGAAATCCCTTCGGTACGGCTCGGTGTTTTAAGCGGTCCCAACCTCGCTAAAGAAATAGCGGCACGTCAGATTACTGCAACCGTAATAGCCTCCGACGACGAATCGCTAAATACCGCAGTGCAGGCGCTACTGCACAATGGTTATTTCCGTGTTTACGCGAGTGCAGATATGTTTGGCGTCGAACTCGGCGGTGCATTGAAAAATGTCTACGCGATTATCGCCGGCATGGCGGCAGCTATGGGTATCGGCCATAACACCATCAGCATGTTGATTACACGCGCGCTCGCGGAAATGACACGTTTCGCTGTGCGCAAAGGCGCCGATCCGCTGACGTTCATGGGGCTTGCGGGTATCGGCGATTTAATGGTGACGTGCATGTCGCCATTGAGCCGTAATTATCAGGTGGGTTTTGCGCTGGGTCAGGGTAAAAAATTAAGCGATATCGTCGCCGATCTTGGTCAGGTGGCGGAAGGTGTGAATACACTGAAACTGCTGAAGCTGCATGCGGAACAAATCAATGTGCGTATGCCACTCGTCGTCGGCCTCTACGAAATTTTATATAACGAACGTAGCATCACGGAAGTTGTCGGAGCATTGATGGGCGCGGAACAAAATCGCGATGTGGAGTATTCCCTAAAATAAAAGCAGGCAATGAGGGATTAACATGAAAAAGCGTATTTGGATTTTGCGACACGGTGAGGCGGAGCGTGAAAGTTCGCGAGATTCGGAGCGAACGTTAACCGATCGCGGCATTCGCGACGCACGCGCAGCTGGCGAGTGGTTGGCAACCGTCGTGACACCTGATCTCACTGTTTTTGCCAGTCCTTATACGCGTGCGCAACAAACCGCAAAAAATGCGGTACGCGCACTGCCGAATAATTCGATCGCTACCGCGACGTGGTTAACGCCGGACATTGATCCAGCCGCGGTCATTGCCGCAATCGAGAAGCTCGATTTCTCCGAATTGTTGTTGGTGAGTCATCAACCCTTGGTGAGTGCACTGATTGGTATGTTCATCGCCGCCGATTATCGCGCCGGCGCGCCGATGGCAACCGCGTCGCTGGCCGAACTTGAAATGGACACCGTCGGCGCTGGTTGCGCATCGCTATCCTCGTTGCGTCATGCCCCCGACTACCACCACAAAGCCACGTATTAATTAATTCATGTCACCTGATAATTTCACGCTTACGGTTGCCGGTGTATCGATCGCGGCTAAGCGTTGGCGCAATGGTTCGCGACGCGTTATCGCGCTGCATGGCTGGCTCGATAATGCAGCAAGTTTCGATGCGCTGGCGCCATCGTTGAAGGCCGATGTTGTTGCGCTTGATCTTGCAGGGCACGGCCACAGCTATCATCGTACGCCGCAATCGTCGTACAACATTTGGGAAGATCTGCCCGATATCCTGCGCGTAGCCGATGAGTTGCAATGGCCAACGTTCGATGTCATCGGACATTCGCGCGGAGCGATCATCGCAACGTTACTGGCGGCGACGATACCCGAGCGCGTATCGAGCACTGTTTTGCTTGACGGCTTGCGTTCGGACGCGGTTCCCGAATCTTCGTTTTGCGATCAGCTGGCGCGTCATTTGCGCGAACATCTCGCACCGCGCAACGAAGGTTCGATTTATTCGTCGATCGATCACGCGGTACGCGTGCGCTGCCGCGCTACCGGCATGAGCGAAACTGCCGCACGGCCTATTGTTGAGCGCGCATTGATCGAGTCCGAGCAAGGTTGGCGCTGGCGCAATGATCCACGCGTGCGATTGGCATCCGCAGTGAAAATGAGCCAGACGCATATCGATGCGACGCTGACGCGTTTTGCGCATCAGCCACATTTGATATTACTGGCTGATCAGGGTGTGGGCGCGATGCTGAAACGGACCGGCGAGCTGGAGCGGTGGCAGGAGTTAAGGATGCAGACGCTGGCGGGCAGCCATCATTTCCATTTGGAGGAGCAAGCCCCGGCGATTGCTGAAACCATCAATGTATTCTGGGGTGAATAATTTCAGCAAAACAATCGCGCAATGTTTTAGCGCTGATTGAGCCCTGCCAGCGAAAGGAATTCGTAGCGCGTGCTTTGATCGCTGCGGAAATTACCGAGCATTGCCGACGTCCGCATTATTGAATTCTGCTTTTCGACGCCGCGCATCATCATGCACATGTGTTTCGCTTCGATAATCACACCGACACCGGCGGCGCCTGTCACCTGCAGAATCGTATCGGCGATTTGACGCGTCAGTTGCTCTTGAATCTGCAAACGGCGCGCAAACATATCGACGATCCGCGCAATCTTCGACAACCCAATAACTTTGCCCTGCGGAATATAGGCAACGTGTGCGTGACCGATAAACGGCAGCAGATGATGCTCGCACATTGAATACAATTCGATATTGTTGACGACGACCATTTCATTGCAGTCGGATTCGAACAGCGCATTGTTGACGATGTCGTCGAGCGATTGCTGGTAACCCTGCGTGAGAAATTCGAACGCTTTCGCGGCACGTTTCGGCGTATCGCGTAAACCATCGCGATGCAGATCCTCACCGACACTCTCAATAATCTTTGCGAATGCTTTTTCCACGGGCGTTCCTCTACGAAGGGCCTGTGCGGTTATAGGCAGCGAATGAAACAGGTGGATTTTTTTATCGAACCGCAAGGGGCGGTCAGTGTAACAAGCCGAAACAAGCCTGACAAACGCGATCAGGTATACAATGTGCGCACCGCACGACGCACAATTTCCATCGATTCAACCATTTATATAGGGGCCGAAATTGGAAGCACGCGAACAGATCATCGAGCAATTGCATACGATTCGCGACTATATGCGATGGGGTATGACGCAGTTTCAGCGTGCCGGTATTGCTTACGGCCACGGCACTGACAATGCGTATGACGAAGCGTTGGGTTTGATCTTTCACGAACTGGCATTGCCGTTCGATACCTTGCAACCGGTGCTCGATGCAAAGCTGACGTTGGCCGAGCGTGAGCGCATTTTCGATGTGCTGCAAATGCGTTTCGTGCAGCGGTTGCCCGCGCCTTATATTACCGGCGAGGCGTGGTTCGCTGGTTATCCGTTTTATGTCGATCGCAATGTGTTAATTCCGCGCTCACCCATCGCGGAGTTGATCGAAACCCGCTTTACGCCCTGGCTCGACGAAGCGGAGGCCGGCTCTTATCGCATTCTTGATTTGTGTACCGGCGGCGGTTGTATCGGTATCGCGTGTGCGTTGCATTTCGATGTCGAAGCAGTCGTGCTATCGGATATTTCTCCAGCTGCACTCGCCGTGGCAGGGCGCAATATTGAGCGACACGATGTGGGAAATTGCGTGCGCGCCGTGCAATCGGATTTATTTGCCGCACTGAGCGGTGAGCGCTTCGATTTGATTGTCAGCAATCCGCCGTACGTCGATGCGCGCGATATGGATGAACTGCCGGCGGAATATCGTCACGAGCCCCGCCTTGCATTGGCGGCGGGCGACGATGGGCTGGATTTGGTACGCGTTATTCTGCGCAAAGCGGCGGACCATCTGGAAGAAAATGGCGTATTAATCGTCGAAGTCGGTAATAGCTGGCCGGCGCTCGAAGAAGCTTATCCGCGCGTTCCGTTCATGTGGCTCGAATTCGAGCGCGGCGGGCACGGCGTATTTTTGCTGACGCGTGAACAGCTGATTGAGCATGCCGCCGAACTCTGACGATAATTCGCTGGGTTACGTATAATTCGACTTAAAATTTTTCTGCGAGCAGATTATGTCCGGCAATACCATCGGCAAATTATTTACGGTGACTACATTCGGCGAAAGTCACGGTCCTGCGTTGGGCTGTATTGTCGATGGCTGTCCTCCAGGTCTTGAATTATCCGAAGGCGATATTCAAGTCGATCTGGATCGCCGTAAGCCCGGTACCTCGCGTTATACGACGCAGCGCCGCGAAGACGATGCGGTAAAAATCCTGTCCGGTGTGTTCGAGGGAAAAACAACGGGCACCCCAATCGGTTTGCTGATCGAGAATACCGATCAACGCTCGAAGGACTATTCAAAGATCGCGAATACATTTCGACCAATGCATGCCGATTACACGTATCAGCAAAAATACGGTGTACGCGATTATCGCGGTGGCGGTCGTTCATCGGCACGCGAAACGGCGATGCGCGTTGCCGCTGGCGCAATTGCCAAAAAATATCTGCATGAACGCTGCGGCATTACCGTGCGCGGTTATTTATCGCAGCTCGGTCCGATCGCTATCGAAAGCGTCGACTGGAACATCGTTGAAACGAATCCCTTCTTTTGTCCGGATGCATCGAAAATCGAAGCGATGGAAACCTTCATGCAGCAATTGCGTAAAGAGGGCGATTCGATCGGCGCGAAAATCACCGTGGTTGCGAGCGGCATGATTCCGGGTTTGGGTGAGCCGATATTCGATCGGCTCGATGCCGATATTGCCCATGCGCTGATGAGTATCAACGCGGTGAAGGGTGTTGAAATCGGCGCCGGTTTCGATTGCATCGCACAGCGCGGCAGCGAACATCGCGATGAAATCACGCCGCAGGGTTTCACCTCGAACAATGCCGGTGGCGTGTTGGGTGGAATTTCGTCGGGCCAGGAAATCGTTGCGCATATCGCATTGAAACCGACGTCAAGTATTTTGCTGCCGGGGCGGAGTATCGATATCGATGGCAATTCAGCCGAAGTGATCACCACTGGCCGGCATGATCCGTGTGTTGGTATCCGCGCAACGCCGATTGCCGAAGCGATGTTGGCGATTGTACTGATGGATCATCTGCTTCGACATCGCGGCCAAAATGCTGATGTACGTTCGCGCACGCCAATCATTCCAGGCGCTATCGATTAGGGTCGCGGCACGTGTCCGCCGCATATCCCTATTGGCGCCTCTCTAGTTTTTATTTTTTTTATTTCGCTTTGCTTGGTGCCTGGCTACCGTTCTGGCCGCTGTATTTGCGCGAATTGGGCTACGGTGCCGCAGCGATTGGATTGCTCGCCGGCGCGCTGCAAGCCACTAAAATCATATCGCCGCATTTGTGGGGCTGGTTGGCCGATCGAACCGGCGCGCGTTTACGCATTATTCGATTCGGTGCATTCGCGGCCGCGCTGATTTTTTCGGGAATTTTTATTCGGCACGATTTCGCATGGCTGCTGTTGATCGTCGTCGGCTACAGTTTTTTCTGGAACGCTGTACACGCGCAGTTCGAAGTCGTCACGGTCGCGCATTTGCGCGAACGCGCGCAGCGTTACAGCCTGATCCGCGTTTGGGGCTCGATCGGTTTTATCGCGATTGTTACCGGCCTCGGTTTTTTGTTCGATCACATCGCATTGAGTGCATTGCCGTTCATTCTACTCGGGCTGTTGCTGTCGATATGGGGAAGCACGCTGGCGGTGAGCGAACCTTATGCCGATAGCGCTGCCGCGGTTGCCACGCGCGAATCGTTATGGGTAATTTTGCGCCGGCCGATGGTGTTGGCGTTTCTATTCGCGAATTTTTTGTTGCAACTCTCGCACGGCCCGTACTACACATTTTTCAGTGTCTATCTAGAGCAAAACCATTATTCAAAAGCACAGACCGGGGTGTTGTGGTCGCTGGGTGTGGTCGCGGAAGTGTTGATGTTTCTGCTTATGCATCGATTGCTTGCCGCGATCAGCGTGCGCGCGATCATGTTGATCAGTTTTGCCCTGACGGCATTACGTTGGGTGTTGATCGCGTTGTTCGTCGATTTGTTGCCGGTGCTGATCGTCGCACAATGCCTGCATGCTGCGAGCTTCGCCACGTTACATGCGAGCGCTATCGAAATCGTTCGCCGCGTATTCGTTGGCGGTCACGAAGGGCAGGGAATGGCGTTGTACAGCGGACTTTGTTTCGGCGCAGGCGCAACCGCTGGCGCAATTGCGAGCGGGTTGTTGTGGAATGCCAGCGATGTGTTTAGCAGCGGTCTTTCCGCAGCGGCTAATACATTTTTACTGGCGGCGTTAATAGCGATGTTGGCATTCGCGGTTGTCGCCATATGGCTACGCATGCCAGTGAAGATGGCTCACGAGTGAAGAGCTGGCGCTGTAACGATCGGTAATGAATCAGATGCTTGGCGACACCTTATGCATTTGCTAAGGTGCCGGAAATATAAAAATCGATGTAACGCCTGGAGTGAAACGATGTCGCAGGAATCCGTGGTTTATGGCTGCATCAAGGATGTTGTGTTCACCTCTAACATGGACCAGACACGCCAGCGACGCTTGGCGAATCGCCGCGTATTGGCATCGCTGCCGAGTATCGAGGATTGGCCGTTAATCAGCCGCGAAATGTTTGTGCTGCCGTCGGAAACGCTGGTAGTCGATGATCTGCATACCGATGTCGTGCCGTTCGGCAATTCGTATAAAGGGGTTGAGTACGAGTGGCAGCAGTGGCTGCAACGTTTCGAGGATATATTGCAAAACATGTATTGGGTGTCGGCGACGGTACACCTTGAAACCGAATTTAACGGCATGCACACGTTCACATGGCATGCCGATCGGGATTATCACGAACCGAACAGCGGTCCTTTATCGATGCGCTGCGAATGGACGCACGAATCCGCGAGTTTTTGATTCAGCGGAGCGATTCCTCTAAATCAATATCGACTGTTAATGCATCGGCAATTGCGTCGAGTTGAGTATTCAGCTCGGCGATGTCGAGCGATTTCGGCACTTCAATTTCCGCTACCGCTTCAAATAAAGGTTCACCGCTCATCGGCGCGCTGGTGATACTTGTGTCCATTTCATTCACGTTGATATGACGTTGCGCTAACGCCGCTGCAACTTCGCGCACGATACCGGGACGATCGTTGCCGATAATGCTGAGCCGCAGGCGGCGACAGTCGCTTTCCTTGCGCGTGCTTTGATCGGCTGTTACGACAATCGTGAGCCCCTCACCGGCAAGACCATGAAGCGCGTCGCGCAATTCCCCTGCATGGCGCTCATCGACGGCGACCTGAACGATGCCGGCAAATTGACCGGCCAGTTGACTCATCCGGCTTTCAAGCCAGTTGCCGCCGTGCTGACTAACGGTATGCGAAAGCCGCTGAATCAGCCCGGGTTTATCGGCGCCGATGAAGGTGAAAACCAATGAATGATTCATACCGGAATCCTTTTGTGTCGAAGCAGGCGCATCGAATGAAGCAACGGACGCGCTGAATTGAAACGGGCCTTATAATACCTCGGTGTCTATCGATTACTAGATCGTATGGTCTGACTGGCAAAGAGAGTTGAGATGAAGGTTATTGTCGATTTTTGTTTAATCCCGCTTGGCACCTCGTTGTCGCTGTCACCTTACATTGCGGAATGTCAGCGCATTCTTAGCGATCTTGGTTTAAAGCACGAATTACATGCATATGGCACCAACATCGAAGGTGAATGGGAAACGGTGATGGATGCCGTCAAGCGTTGCCATGCACGCGTGCATGAAATGGGCGCGCCACGTATCAATACCACATTGAAGATCGGGACACGTATCGATCGCAGCGATTCAATCGAGCGTAAAGTCGACAGCGTCAATCAACTGCTTGCGAAGGATGCTTCGCGGTGAGCGACAGCGTTATCGTCATTCCTTCAGAGCAGTTATCGCCCGAGGCATTGCAGGGCGTGATTGAAGAATTCATTACTCGCGAAGGTACCGACTACGGTGTAGTCGAGATCGAGCTGGTAGAAAAAGTGCGCCAAGTGCAGGCTCAATTAAAAAATGGCGCCGCGTTGATTGTGTTTGAGCCGGTGGCCGAGACCTGCATGATTATTTCTCGCGAGGAATATCAAGCCAGTCTGTAACTGTCATGCCCGATAAATAAATTACGCAGCGGGTTGTGCGAAGTTGTGGGCAAGCATTAACCAATCGAGCATCAAGCTGCGCACGATGGTTAATTCGTTACGTTGCGTACTGCCTGCGGCGAGCAGTTTATTGCTCAAGGCGGAAAGCGCAGCAATTATTTCCTTGATTGTGTCAGGGTTCAGAGGCAATTCCGCAGCAGTCAGCGCGGTGTGATAATCGTCGCGTGGATAGGCCAATACCAGCGCATTTTGGAGATGAAGAGCGAGTGTAGGGCGGTGCGGGCGTAACAATTTGAACGTGAGTTCAAGCGTGCTCCGATTGAACAAATCGCGGTAATGTCCGAG
>CAMLJR010000017.1 GCA_946480345.1 uncultured Spongiibacteraceae bacterium | reverse complement strand
CACTCGACTACGCACGTAAGCTGCTCGACGCCGCTCAATGGCATGGCGTCGCGATGGTCGAGTTTCGTGTGGGCAGCGATGGCACCCCCTATTTAATGGAGGTGAACACGCGCTTTTGGGGTTCGCTGCAATTGGCGATCGATTCGGGCGTCGATTTTCCCTCACTGCTTTACAAGGTGTGCAGCGGCGAAACCGTCGAACCTGTCTCGACCTATAAAACAGGCCAGCGCCTGCGATGGCTATTGGGAGATTTCGACAGTCTTTATTTGACGCTGCGCGACCGGCAGACCTTCTCAACCAGCGAAAAACTCAAGCGACTGATCGGTTTTTTTATTCCCCGGCCGGACTGCACGCGACATGAGGTCAACCGCTGGGATGACCTGGGGCCGGCGTGGTATGAACTGAAAGCGTACCTGCGCTCCCTTAAGAATTAATTAAGCACTATGCGGTTGATACAGCCTTTCGTAAGCATCCAGCATCGCTTTCACCGCAAATCGCTCCTGCGCGGTTTTTTGGCCTGCCGCAGCCAACCGTTCGCGCAACGTGCTGTCCTCAAGCATCCGCGATAGCCCAGCCGCGATATCGTCGGCCGTCGGTAATACCATCAATGCATCATGATCCGGCGTGACTATTTCCTCTGGGCCGCCGCAGCGCGTGACCACGGCTGGCAGTCCTGTCGCCAATGCTTCGATGGTTGCTATCGACAATCCTTCCGAGGTGGAGCTCAAAGCGAACAGATCCAGCTGTGCGAGAAATCCCGCGCTGTCGTCGCAGAAGCCAAGAAAGTGAATGTGCTTCGCGAGACCCAGCTCGTCAACGAGATCGTTCAACTTTTTCTGTAGCGATGTTTTCGGATCGCCCGCGATAACAAAATGCGCATGGGGATATCGTTCGACAACCTTGCTCGCCGCACGAATCAGCAAGTCGTAGCCTTTTGCCGGGCGCACATTCCCCAGGCTGCCAATCAATATCGCCTGCTCGTCGAGTTTTAGCCTTTCGCGCAATACTCGCGAGTCAGAACGGCCGTAACGCGAAGTATCGATACCGTTGTAAATAATTTCGCATTTACGGGGGTCAAGCAGGCCTTCGCGGTGAATGGCGTCGCGCAGATTTTTCGACACCGCGACGAAATACGACACGCCGCGATTCATCAACCACAGCTTCGCGGTACGAAAACGTTCATTCGGGTTTACATCGACCATGCCATGAAATGTTGCGACTACGGGTTTGCGCGCAAGCATGCCGGCCATCGCGCAATAGACGTTCGAACCTAACAAATGCGATTGAATAACATCGACTTTTTCGCGACGAATGATGCGCAGCAGCTCGCGCAGGAAGCGCCAATTAAACGAGCCTTTTGCGTCGATGATATACGGTGAAAAACCGCGCTGTACGAGCTGGTCGTTAACCCAGCCGGGGCCACGGATCACCACAAGAGAGCGGTAACCCCGCTGCCGCAACTGATCGGCCAATCCAATGAATACCGTTTCGGCGCCACCGGGGCCGGTCGTATCGATCACGTGGAGGATTGTCTTCATCGGGCAGGATTCATTCTCTACAATGCATCAGCGTTTTTCAGGATACGACGTTGTGACTTCATTGGTTCAGCAAGGTAAATCGCTCGCCAAACGCGGGCTCGAACACTTCGCCGCGCATTTCGGGCCGCACACACGCGATGGCGAGCCGCGGTTATGGGTGTTGATGTATCACCGCATTTTGCCCGCTGACGATGAACGTTTCGCGCAGGAAGAGCCGGGCATGATAGTCACCCCCGACACCTTCCGCCAGCAACTGCGCGAGCTGAAACAATTGTTTACCGTGCTGCCGCTGACCGAGTGGATTGAGCGGCGGAATGCGGGGAAATCGCTACCGGCGCGCGCGTGCGCTATCACTTTCGACGATGGCTGGCTCGACAACTATCAATACGCGCTGCCGATTTTGCAGCAAGAACAGGTGCCGGCCACGCTGTTCGCTGTTTCGCACATGATCGGTACGCAACGCGAATTCTGGCCGAATCGTCTGGCGCGACTGCTATCGCTCACACCCAACGAAATCTCACAGGCGGAACTTGGCTGGCTGCATGGCGCTCCGCAGTTCAATAAAAATGGCACTCATGATCGCGAAGCAATTGCGGCCATCATCAACTACTGCAAACAATTCTCGGATGGCGACCTGCACGGCTGGCTCGATCAGGCGGAACGCGTGCTGAGTATCGACGGCAGCGCAACCCCGTCGTTGATGAACTGGGATCAGCTGCGCGGCATGCACCAGTCGGGGCTGATAACGGTGGGGTCGCACACCCGCAATCACTACCGTTTGCTGAACACGCTCGCTCAAGAAACCCTGATCGGCGAAATTCGTGAAAGCAAAACGCTGCTTGAGCGAGAGCTCGACACTGCAGTCGATTTATTTTGCTACCCGAATGGCGACGTCTGTGAAGCGGCAATCTCCGAAGTGCGAAACACCTATTCCGCCGCTGTCACCACGCAACGCGGCATCAATACCTCGACTACCCCGGCACATCAGCTACTTCGCATTGGCGTTCATGAGGATGTCAGCCGCAGCAGCGTACAACTTAAGGCGCGCTTGTCTGGCTGGATGTAATCGGCGGTAGTTGCCGCATCCGTTGCAATAATTGGATCGGCGGTTCATTCAATTCTTCCTCGCAACCAGCACGCCGGCACTCCGTAGTGACAGCGATCAAGGCTGCGGAAGGATCTCCCAACAGCATCGCTTGCAGCTGACGCAGTTTGGTGAAGATCGAACGGGTGCTGGTGTGGTTATCCACCCACCAGAACCACCACACCGCGCGCCACGTGTTGTCGCGGATAACCGCCGAACGAACGGCGAAATCGCTTTCGACGACGATGTGACCCTGTCGCTTCAGCTGCGCCTCGGGCGCGATCACATTTCGGTAATAAATCAGTTTCTTTTCGGCGGTTTGTTGGGTGTAGATCAGCGTGGCTAACTGATAATTTCGCCCGGCGTCGAAAAGAGTCCACTGTTGCGTGACATCCTGGCCCCTGTAATCCGGCAACCAGCCCGAGCGCGCTGCGATTGCATTCGCCGGCGCGTTAAAACCACGCAATGAACCGACGCGGCCTTCCAGCTGGATTTTAGCCCAATGCACTGATGCGATTGAAACCGCCACGATCAACATCATTTTCGCCATCGCCAGCCATGCAACCGCCGATGGATGAACAGGGACATTCGGACGAGGTTTGGGCGGACCTTCGAGCTTTAGTGATAGCGGTATGTAGATCAACATGCTGATCGCGAAAATCCACCAGCCGAAGCTGCCATGATGGTAAATCAGGTCATGCTTCATATCGGTATAAAACGCCAGCAATACCAAGGCGAGCACGCGAATCCAATTGTCGAGAATACCGATCAGTGCGGCCACCGCCACGAGTAATGCGCGACGACCGACCGACTGGCGACCCATCTCGCCTTGCAGCAGCCCCATGAATATCGATGCGAGCAATAAGTTAAATCCGCTGCAACTGCCTGCTACTTCAATAATGCCCGCCGGCAATACGATGCGATAAGCGTCGATCATTGCCGGGATATGGAGCGCGTCGAGCACGTGCTGGCAAAACCAAACGGTCATTGTCCGCAACGGATCGCCGATATCGAGAAACGGTATCGCCAAATAGAGTACGGCCAGCGGCGCGCGCACTGCTTTTGCGGCTCGCCAACCCATTGTGGCAGCGACGATCAACCAAAGAACGATCGGTATTGCCAGCTGCTGAATGATCTGAAAATAAATCAGCCCGGCGGCAGCGCTGAATAACAACGCCGCCAGCAGCAGTGGCCATGCGGAATAACTCGGTGCTAGAACCGTGTTGAGCAGACGATGACGCCTATCAAATAGCCACCATGCACTCAAAAAGACCGTGGCATAGCCGATGGCATAGGGCTCATCGAGACGAATCCAACGTAAATGCAGGGCGTAAAGTGCAGGCCAAAAAAATAAAGCCAACACGACAATTACCAGCAGTGCTGCCGATAACAGAAAAGCCTTTTTCATGAATCTTTATCCCGAGAGCAGCTATGCTAGTGAGCCTGTTATTTTTGCCACCACAGTGTAGATGAAGCTTTGTCATGACGACATTACCAACACCGAGCTCCGCCCCCATCAAACACGCCATGACGGTTGATGTTGAAGATTACTTTCACGTGGCCGCGTTATCGA
Source organism: uncultured Spongiibacteraceae bacterium (assembly GCA_946480345.1). Next base: position 24,013 of record CAMLJR010000017.1, on the reverse strand, counting down.
AAGTTATCCAGCCATCGGCGTGGGAGCAATGGCCATCGACCGTCGAACGCAATACCCGCCGCTTGATCGATTTGTTCGACGAGCACGGCATCAAGGCCACATTTTTTGTATTGGGCTGGGTTGCGGAGCGTTATCCATCGTTGATTCGCGAAATTGCCGATAAGGGGCATGAAATCGCCTCGCATGGCTACAGCCATCAACTCGTTTATCGCCAGACACCGGAGCAATTTCGCGCCGAAACGCAAAAATCGAAACAACTTCTCGAGGATATTGCGCAACGACCGGTGCTGGGATACCGAGCCGCGAGCTATTCCATCACGCGTCAGTCTTTATGGGCGCTCGATATTTTGGGTGAACTCGGCTTCACCTGGGATTCCAGTATTTTTCCGGTTTATCACGACCGCTATGGCATTCCCGATTCGCCAACCACACCCTACCGCGTACTGACGAATAGCGGCCATCAACTGTTGGAGTTTCCGCTTACGACCGCGAAATTGTTTGGCTACACGATGCCCGCAGCGGGCGGCGGTTATTTTCGGTTGTATCCCTATGCGCTCAGCCGCATGCTGTTTCGCCGCGCCACTCGCGCCAATACGTCGCCCGCTATTTTTTATTTGCACCCATGGGAAATCGATCCGGACCAACCGCGCGTACAGGGAGCGAGCCTCCTCTCCCGCTTCCGCCATTACAACAATCTCGACAAGTGCTTGCCGCGTCTGCAGCGATTGCTACAGGAATTCCCGTTCGGCACGGTTGCTGACAGCCTGGCTGCCGCACACGTCCAAGATCTCCCGCCAGTGCAGCTGCAGAGCACATAAGGTTTCTTTGCATGGATATCAAAACCATCGTCGCCGATGTCGCTGCCGCGTGTGCGCAGCGCTGGCCTGATTCGGTCGACGCTAGTCAACAGGAAGTCGCTGTCACTCTTGTCGCTCGGCTCAGTGAACTGAAAGGCGAGCTGAAGCAAAAGAAAACAGAAAAGCAGGAATGCGCACGCGACTTCGGAGCTATCAAGGCCGCTGGCGGTGATCTGTCGGCACAGAAGGCGTTAATGCAGCAGATTTCGAGCGCCATCGAACACATCGAGCAACAGCGGAAAGCCATCGAAGGCGAGCTTGTCGAACTGTTTGCACCCGACGATGGCGATGAAGCATCCGAACTCTCACAGCCCGTTCGTTCCACTCATTCCGCCTCATCCGAGATTGCTGTTGAAATCATCGAGGTTTCGGATAGCGATGCCGCTCTTTGGGACGCTTATGTGGAGGCGCACGCGGAGGCTTCGCAGTATCACCTTTACCGCTGGCGCGCGGTGATTGCCCGCAGCTTCAAGCATCCTTCGATTTATCTGGCAGCACGTGATCACGACGGCAGACTGCGCGGCATCTTGCCGCTGGTCAGACTGCGTAGCCGGTTGTTTGGAGATTTCGCGGTTTCGATGCCGTTCTTCAATTACGGCGGGCCACTTGCCGATAATCGAACCATTGCTCAAAAACTGCTTCAGTCCGCAGCGACGTATGCGCAGCAACTCGGATTAAGCCATCTGGAAATTCGTGCCACCTCAACGCTGAACGATTGGCCTACTCGTACCGATAAGGTGTCGATGGTGCTGACTCTGCCGGAGAGCGAAGAGCAACTCGATGCGGATTTAGGCTCGAAGGTACGCGCGCAAATTAAACGTGCCCAACACGAAGAAACACGTGTCGCAATCGGCCATATCGATCTGCTCGACGATTTTTACCATGTGTTCGCCATCAACATGCGGGATTTGGGCACACCGGTTTACAGTAAAAACTTTTTCCGCAACATCCTGCAGGAGCGCGGAGATCAGGCCCACATCGTTATCGTTTATTGGCGCAACAGGCCGGTCAGCGCGGCATTCCTGCTGGGTTATCGCGACATGATGGAGATACCCTGGGCGTCCACCGTACGAGAGGCCAACAGTCTCAATATTAATATGCTGCTGTACCGTACAGTTCTCGGCTTTTGTATTCGCAAGCATTATCGATTTTTCGATTTCGGACGTTCCAGCAAGGACTCGGGCACTTATCGCTTCAAGAAACAATGGGGCGCACGCCCAGTGCAGCATTACTGGCACTATTGGCTGGAAAGCGGCGGCGCGCTTCCTGAGCTAAAACCCGACAGTCCTAAGTTTCGGATTCTTATTGCATGCTGGCGTAAGCTGCCGATATGGATAACAAAAGTAATTGGACCGATGATTGTCAAAAGCTTGCCTTGATGGGTGAGGCAACGCATTATTAGAAAGGCTTTTGTTGGCCGCCAGGCCATTCAACAATTAAAAATCGCATTCAGGCCCTGCCTTGTGCAAATTGCTCAAAGGAACGCAATGAGTGTTGTTCGTACCTCTCTGGTTGAGAGGTTTTTCGCTTCGCGGGCTTTGAACACTATTGCTCGAAAAGTGCTGCCCAATTGGGTGACGGTGCTCATGCTGCATCGCCTGCGCACGTCTGAAGGAAATACCAGCGGATTAGACCCTGCTTATCTGGATTCCGCACTTAATTATTTATGCGAACAGGGCTACGAATTCATTTCAATAGATGACGCAATCGCTCGAGCGTTCGCGGGCACACTTGAGCAAAAAAAATGGCTCGCGTTTTCTCTCGATGATGGTTTTAGCGAACAGGTAGCCGCTGCCGGCAACATTCTCAACAAATACAACTGTCCCAGTACGTGCTTTTTGATTACGGGATTTGTTGATGGGCAGCTATGGCCCTGGGATTATCAGTTGGAGTACATCGCGCAAAAATCGCCGGCGCAAACCATCGAGCTAGTTGTTAAAGGACAGACACATCGAATCACGCTCGGTACACCAAGCACCAAAAATTTTCTTCATTTTTTTGTACGCTTGATCGAGCCGGAAAATGCTTACGCATTGGTGCAACGCATCGCGGACGCCGCACGCGTCGAATTGCCCGATGTCCCGCCACTTCATATGCGGGCCACTACATGGGACGAAGTAAGGGCAATGGAAAAATTGGGCATGCAGTTCGGTGCTCATTCGGTCACGCATCGCATTCTGGCCAGCCTTGACCAATCAACGCTGCACCATGAAATCACCGAATCAATCCGCAGAGTCACCGCCGAATGTGCGAACCCTGCATCGGTTTTTTGCTATCCCAGCGGCAAGGCGCATGAGTTCGATTCGCGTGCGATTGAAATCGTAAAACATACCGGGCTTAAAGGTGCTATGAGCGCGGAGCCCGGACATCTGGAGCCGTCGCATTTAATAGGCAGTCATAATTATCGCTTCGTGATTCCGCGCATTTCGTTTCCGAAAAGTTTCAACGATCTGATTCGCTATACATCGTGGGCACACTATGTGCGCGAGCAAATGACGCGAAACCCGCTGCAAAATTACTTCGATTAAAAGAATCGGTAATTCACACCAACCAGCGCAATATTATCGGTATAGCTATCGCTAGACTCATCCGCATCGCGCTTATCCTGGCCGACTGAAAAACGGATTTCCAATGGCCGCGATACGCGATAGGTAGCATTCAAGCGGACGCGCGTCGTGTCGTATTTCTCCGTGGGTTCATCGACAAATTTTGTACGTTCATAGCGAGCGTCGATGCCGGCTGACCACGAACTATTTATCGTGTAGAGATAGCCGAGCTGGACAGAGCCGACATTCTGATCCTGTGGCGTTTCCTTGTAGTCTTCCTTGCGGTAACTAATATTCGCATTGATCTGATTGGACGCATTCAGCCGCTGCTTCCAGTAGGCCTCCGCGCGATCGATTTTGATGACATCGAACTGCTCGAAGTTGCTGTCGCCGGAATCGAAATCGTTGAGCGAAAACTCAAAACTCGACAATCCGACCGAGCTATCGGTCAATTGATGCAAATACGAGCCGCCCCATTCAATACCTTCGGGGCTGACATAATCGACCGCCAGTTGCGCAGTCGAACCGCTGAAGTCTTTCCCCTCGTCACGATCGAAACGCGTCCTGCCAAGCCCCGCCTGATAGCTGAGACGCGACAGCGCGGATTTGAACAACAGCATGACGCTCGGGGAATCGTAATCGTTGGTCGATTCGTCGAAAGTCACGTGATCGTAGTTGGCATTGAGGGACAACGATGAAATCTGGCTGAGCTCATGTTGCCACGCCACTGTCATCGATGAACGCTGGGAATCCGAATCGGTGCTGTCTTCAAAACTGACATCGCTAAAACGTGGGCTCAGGATAATTGAATCCACAGGAGACAAATGCAGGTAACCGTTGATTGCCGCCGTAGTAATCGAGCGCCGCTCGCGGTTACTGGCTACATCCAACTCACGTCGATCACGCTGCGATTGTGAAATTTGGTGCGAAAGTGAGGCGTCCAGCAAGCGCGGTGCGATCAGCCACTGCACCATTCCGCGACCATCGATGGCTGTGTTGTCTTCGTCGTAATCACGTAAATAATCGCTGCGTTCGGCGCGATAGCCGATATCAGCTCTAATCTGACCATCGGTCTTCTGGTAGCCGATATCTGTGTTTACAAAACGACGTAAGTCAGATTTTTCATCGGTATCCAGATGCGCGGCGTTGTCGTGTAGCTCCAGACCGCCGCCAGCGCTCAATGTAAGTTGATCGGCTGCAAATGCTGAAGAACCTAAACCCGTCATCAGCCCGCTTAGCCATACGATATTGCGGCTCAAGATTTTTTTATTTGTTTTCATGAGTGATTCATGCGCCTCTGATTAATCCATACGATGAGTTCTGCGTGAAAAATATCGCTAATTGTTGAATATCACGCCTGCCAGCTTCTGCGCACCAATAGCTTCAACACTGGCCGCCAACTGCGCTTCATTAACTTTGCCGGACGGCACGACTAACAGTACGAAATCACAAAGCTCAACAAGAATCCGAGCATCGGCGCTCGTACTTAGCGGAGGGCTGTCGATAATGACGTATCGATCGCGATAGCGTTCGCGCAACTCGCCGACGAAACGACGCATGCGACTAGAAGTAAAATATTCCACGCCGGGTTGGCGGCGGCTACCGACAGGAATCATGCGCATGCGCCGAATACCCGTGGAATAAATAACATCTTTCAATTCAAGCGTAATATTTTCCAGGTAATCGACTAAGCCGAAGTCCGGCTCGATAGGAAGAATGCGATGCATGGATGGATCGTAAACATTGCAGTCAACGACGATTGAAGTTTTACTCTCGTCGAGCGCAATGGCTGCGCCGATATTCATAGTGACAAAACTGGCTCCGCCTTCCGGACAGATCGATGTCACCATCAATACGAAATTATCTTTACCCGCCGCCAACTGATAAAGCCTGGTTCGTAATTCACGAAAGGCATTAAGGACTTGTGTTTGGCGCATGCCGGGATGAATGATTTTGAATTCTTCGAGCTCGGCATAATTCAACCAGCTCACTTCCGCCATACGGCGAATTTTTTCACGGGAATCTTCGTCCTCCATTGGAGGCTTGGCACCCGCTATGGTAAGCACATTAGTGCCCGGCATAGCGAGAGGACGTAATGCCTGCTGCGGATTATCTTTATCTTCCCCTGCCATTACACCACTCCGCTAAGACGCAAGATTGCCGTCACTACATATAACCCTAAAACCACGGCAGCGAAGATCGCCAGATAACTCCATTCAGCTCGAGTGACACGCCGCTCAGTTGCCGTTCTCATATGCGGCACGACCACCATTACCGGCACCGTTTGCGGCAATGCTTCCTCAACGCGCGCAACGAAACGCATACGAGGATCAAGTTGAATATAAGCAACCAGTGCTGCCAACGGCACCAGCAATCCCAGCAGCGGCGCGGCTAAGAAAAAGTGAATGAAACGCATGCCTACAGGCGCGGTGGGATACGCCGCCGGCTCTTGAATTCGATAATTTAAGCCCTGCCCCTGAACATCCAGCGCCACCGACATTCGCGCTTTTTCTTTACGCGCGAGCAGATCTTCGTAGATCTCCTTGGTGACGGTGTAATCGCGCGTCAGCTCAGCTAGCTGTGCCTGATATTCGGCACTCTGTTTCGAGTTACCAACCTCATCACCGAGGAGACGACGCGCCGAAGCTAGTTTCAGCTCAAGGGTTTTAACGTTGACTTCCGCCTCGGACAAATCGCTCTTGAGCTTTTGATAAACCGGATTGGCTGAACTCCCCGAGTCAGCAGCCTTGGTCGGCTCCAGTTCGGCTTGGCCAATAGATCGACGCAAATCTTCAATTTGCTGCTTTAGCGCCACGATGTCGGGATAGGTTTCCTGATAGCTCAGTCGCAACGTATCGAGCTTCGATTGGGCCTGCGACATCGCTGTCCGATAGACATCCGCCCTGTAGCTTTGCGCTATATATTGGCTTTCATGCGAAATCTGCTGGCGCAACTCGTCACGCTTGGCGCGAGCTACCTGCAAATCCAACGACATGGTTTCTACGTTTGACCGTAGCTCGGTCATACGCTGTGAAATCGCCTGCTCGCTACTGCCAGGGTTAGCTGACTTGAATTCCTTCAAGCGATCCTCTGCGGCCTGAAGTTGCTCTTTGTACGTTTTGACCTGATTATCGATAAACGTGAATGCCTCGCCGCTTTCTTCTCTCTTCGTTCGGCTACTGTCCTGAATAAACACGTTCGTGATAGCCGAAGCCATCCGGTAAGCCGTGTCCTTATCGGGGGAACGATAGGCAATGCGAATATGACTTTTACCTGCCGATTCGATCCGCACCCCCGCCAAGGTAGATTTAATCAAGGGCTGAACTTTATAGCGATCATCGAGGTTATCGACCTGCTTGGTTTCCAGGAGTACCTGACCCATCAATTGATTCGAGGTAATCCGCTGCTCAACGACCTCGAGTTGGTCAACCTGGGTTGGTCTTGTCACTTCGGCTTGGCCGGCTAGCAGGGGTTTAATGATGTTCTGATCGTCAGCAAAGATCAGCGCCGAGGATTCGAATTGCTTAGGCCAAAGAAAACCAGCAATCACAACGGCAATCGTCACAAGAGCAAAGCACAACACCGCTTTTCCCTTATGGCGGTTCAACTCGCCGAGGATCGCGTAGAACCATTCCTGCACTAACGATGTCTGCATAAAAACCTCGTAACCGTTTAGAAGCTACGCTCAGGAACGGTGACTACATCGGAAGGATAAAGAGGGTAGTTAGTACGCAAGTCCCCTTTGTTCAGAATGGCATCGAGATTAACCGGATAAATTTTCGTGCGCCCCTCGACAGTACGATAGAGCCGAGCGCTGCCCGCAGAAGCGAACTCGGTCAATCCGCCGGCCTGCAACACCAGATCGAGCACCGTCATGCCCTGGCGATACGTCACCGACACCGGTGTACGGATCGCACCGGTGACACGAACCCGGCGTAAGAAATCTGCGCTGGCGGGGTTGGCAACGATAACGGTAACTTCAGGATTACGTACGTAAGTGGCCAGCTTCTCGGTAATCGCTTTGGCAAGCTCCTGCGTGGTCAAACCCGCAGCGACGATATCCCCCACTAGCGGCGATGAGATTTTGCCGTCCGGACGCACAGGCACCTTGGCCGAAAGCTCTTCATTCCGCCATACCTGCACATGAAGCTCGTCGCCCACGCCAATGCGATATTGATTATCCATCGCAAATTCATTGACTGCCGGTGGCGGGCCCGATTCAAGACGCTCGCTGGCGCAACCGCCGAGCAGCAGATAAACAAATACAAGCACCGAATGGAAAATATATGGGCGTTTAGTGCTCTGCATGCCGTCTTCCTCGAATGGCGATGATGGGGAATTACAAAAGCGAAAAGGCGCCATCTAAGCGCCGGAATGGTAGCAACTCTAGCATCTTCTAATAGTGCCAACTAGAAGCCGTTCAACGAACGCCTTTCCCCAGCAGAATGACTTCGACCGTACGCACCAGAATGTACAGATCGAACATCAGGCTGTGGTTCTTTATGTAATAAAGATCGTAGGTAAGCTTTTGCTCGGCGTCGTGAACCGAGGCGCCGTAGGGGTAGCACAGCTGTGCCCAGCCGGTAATGCCGGGTTTGACGCGATGACGTTCACGATAGTATGGAATTTGTTGCGCAAGCTCTTCGACGAATTGCGGGCGCTCCGGGCGCGGCCCCACGAAACTCATCTCGCCCTTCAGTACATTAAAAATCTGGGGCAGCTCGTCGATACGGGTGTTTCTAATAAAATTGCCGATCCGCGTTACCCGGCTATCGTTTTTTTGCGCCCACTGCGCCTTTCCATCTTTTTCTGCATCGACGCGCATGCTGCGGAATTTATGCACACGAATAATACGCCCACCAAAACCAACGCGCTCTTGACTATAGATAATCGGGGCTCGCAGGCCCTCCTCAAGCTTGATGGCAATTACCGTCAGCAACATGAAAGGCCATGTTATTAACAGCAGGAAAGCACTGGCAAAAATATCGAAGCCGCGCTCAAGCACATCGCGCATCGGCGAAAACGAAAAACCATCCGAAAACACCAACCAGCCCGGCGATAATTTCCGAATATCGAGCTGCCCCGATTCACGCTCGAGAAAGCTCAGGTCATCTACCACCTGAATGCCATGTAGCTTGCAATCGAGTAATTCATCGAGCGGAAAGCCGCCGTTATCCACGCGACGCCGTTCGTCAACGGCGACGACAATTTCCTGAATTTTATTACGAGCGCAATAATCGAACAGACTTTCGGGACTATCGATAATTTTTTCGGCATCGACCAGCATGGCGCCATTGACCACGGGCCAACACCCCATCAGATGAACATCTTGCCCTGCACCAATTTGGGTTAACGACTCCAACAGCTGTGACGCACGCACTCCTGCCCCGACGATTAGAACTTGCCAGCGCAGCGCTTCGACTCCGATAAAGCGCCTGAATATCAAGCGCAGCAGTCCGATGAAAACTAACGACAATACACTGGCTATCGCGAGCAGTCCTCGCCCGAAGTACAACTGCAGGGCGGGGAAAAAATAAAAAGCCATAGAGAGAACAGCGGTGCCGATGAGGCATATCGCCACCATCGTGCGCAACATCGAGCCGATCAACCCTTCGGACGAATGCGGGCGATACGCGCCCATAGCAATCATGCAGATTAAATTGACGATCGCGTATATCTGCGCTTGGACATCCACCCCTTCATAAACGGTAGCGTCCAACTCGGATGAGAAGAAACGAATGGCGTGCGCTGCATAAACTGCAGCAATCATTGCCAAGAATTCAAACAGTACAAAAAGCAGAATATACGCCGGTATGTGCTGTCGGAAGATCCTGATATGATTCACGAACGGTCCTTGCTGTAGTGCTTTCGCAATTTGCGGGGCGCGAATTATGGACCAGCCTTTCCGGACTGTCTAACGAGCCCCGCGCTCACTTACCGCTGTCACCACCTGAACGGCCTCGGCCAAGTGTAGACCACCGATATTATGCATACCGCCAATTTAGCCCAGCGTCTTTCCCATCATCGTCAAGAATTGGAGAAGATCGCACTCACCGATCTTTTCGATCGCAATCCTGATCGTGCGAAACAGATGACGGTGAATGCAGCGCATTTGACGCTGGATTTCTCAAAGCAGCGTTGTAACACCGAAACATTGCAACTGTTCGAACAACTTGGACAGGCAATCAATTTGCCCAACCGCATCGATGCAATGTTCAAAGGTGCCATTGTCAACCCAACTGAACAACGCGCGGCACTGCACGCTTCGCTGCGTTCGCTCGATGCAACGGCGCCGATGCGCGATGAAATTGCCTCGGTGCTGAATCGCATGCAAACACTGACCGAAGCGTTGCAGCAGAAAAAACTGGTCGGTTTCAGCGGTCAGGTATTTACCGATGTTGTGCATATCGGTATTGGCGGATCGGATCTGGGTCCGAGATTTGTTGTTTCGGCGCTGAAGGCTTTCTGGACAGGGTCACAGCGTGTGCACTTTGTTGCGAATGTGGATCCCTGCGAGCTGGCCGATACGCTGGCGGAGCTTAATCCGGAAACGACATTAATCATCACTGCATCGAAAACATTCACCACGCTGGAAACCTTGAGCAACAGCCAGGCGGCACGCGCCTGGTTGCAAGCTGCCGCTGGCGATCGCTCCATTGATGCACATCTCGTTGCGATTACTGCCAATCCCGCACGCGCCGCCAGCTTGGGCACACCCGAATCGCAGATTTTTCCGATGTGGGATTGGGTCGGCGGCCGTTATTCGCTGTGGTCCGCGATAGGCCTGCCGATTGCGATCGCAGTGGGTTGGGAAAACTTCCGCGCGCTGCTCGATGGCGCTGCGAATATGGATAATCATTATCGAACTGCCCCGCTGGCCGCCAATATGCCGGCACTACTGGCCTTTTTCGAATGCTGGTACAGCACGGACTGGAATGCACACAGCGCGTTGGTGCTGCCGTATTCGCATCGACTCCGGTTGTTTCCCGCTTTCCTGCAGCAGTTATCGATGGAGAGTCTCGGCAAGTCGGTCACAATCGATGGCGCACCAGTCGAGGGGAACACCGGGCTGGTCGTATGGGGCGAGCCTGGAACCAACAGCCAGCACTCTTTCATGCAGTTATTGCATCAAGGCACTCGATTTATTCCCGTAGATTTCATTGCGGTGGCAAAGCCGGAAGATCCAGGTAATGAGCAGCACACACATCTATACGCCAATTGCCTAAGCCAAAGCCGTGCATTGATGATCGGCAAGTCGCGGCAGCAGGTAATGAGCGAATTACAGGCTGGCGGTTTAACGAACGAAGAGGCACTCGCCCTGGCACCTCACAAAGTGCATTCGGGGAATCGCCCGAGCAATACCCTATTTATTGATCGCCTCACACCGAACGCTTTGGGCGCTTTGATCGCACTCTATGAACATAAAGTTCATGCGCAAAGCGTAATCTGGGACATCAATGCATTCGATCAATGGGGCGTCGAACTCGGCAAGCAATCCGCTACCGCGATCTTTGGCGTCATCAGCGGAAAAACCACTGCCGCACTGGATGGCTCAACATCGCAACTGATCGAGCGGTTTCGCGATATCAACCATTAACCCGCCGCAAACTGGCGACCACGGATGAGCGTTGCTAGCCTAGAGCGGGTTAGCAACGCGCACTTAAAGGACAGCAAATGCCAATTACCAATTCACCTCGCATCGCTATCGTTGGCCTGGGCTATGTCGGGCTGCCACTGGCGGTGGAGTTCGGCAAACATCTCCCCACAGTGGGTTTCGATATCAACCGACATCGCGTTGAGCAGTTGCTGCAAGGTATCGATATCACGCTCGAAACCACTGCGGAAGAATTAACAGCCTCCAAGCAGTTGCTCATCACCTGCGATCGCGATGCCATTGCCGGCTGCAACGTTTTCATAGTGACGGTGCCGACACCCGTCGACAACAACAAACAACCCGATTTGACGCCGCTGCGCAAAGCCAGCGAAACCGTTGCGCATGTGCTCAAGGCCGGTGATGTCGTGATCTACGAATCAACCGTTTATCCGGGCGCGACCGAAGAAGAATGCATACCGGTAATGGAAAAAATTTCCGGCCTTACATTCAATAAAGATTTTTTTGCCGGCTACAGCCCCGAACGCATCAATCCCGGCGACAAGCAACGCCGCCTGACCAACATTCTGAAGATCACGTCGGGGTCGACCCCTGAAGTAGCGGATTTCGTCGATGATCTATATCGCCGCATCATCACTGCGGGCACACATAAAGCGACCAGCATTCGCGTCGCCGAGGCGGCCAAGGTCATCGAAAATACACAGCGTGACGTCAACATCGCATTAGTGAATGAGCTTGCGCAGATTTTCAAACGCCTCGGCATCGATACTGAAGACGTATTGAAAGCAGCCGGCACCAAGTGGAATTTTTTACCGTATCGCCCCGGTCTGGTGGGTGGTCATTGCATCGGTGTCGATCCGTATTACTTGGCGAGCAAAGCGCAGCAACACGGTTATTTTCCCGAAATCATTACCGCTGCGCGACGCATCAATGATGGCATGGGCGTTTACGTCGCGAGTGAAGTGATGCGCTTAATGACGCAAAAGCGTATTCATATCGTCGACTCGAATATTCTCATGCTGGGCTTGGCGTTTAAAGAAAACTGCCCGGATCTACGCAACACGCGCGTTGTCGACATCGTGCAAGAACTTAAATTGTGCAACGCGCATGTCGACGTATTCGATCCGTGGGTGAAAGCGGACGAAGCAGAAGAAGAATTCGGTTTCCGAACGATCGAGAATCCTGCGCAACGCCATTACGACGCGATTATCGTTGCCGTCGCTCACGACCAATTCAAGGAAATGGGCATCGACGCCGTACGCAAGCTTGCGAAAAATACCGCGGTGATTTTCGATATCAAATATGTGTTCCCCGCCGACAAAGTCGACGGGCGCCTTTAATTATTTGCTGAGATGGCATATTGAATTTATTAGTTACTGGAACCGCGGGCTTTATCGGATGCGAAGTTGCATTACGATTGCTTGCTCGCGGCGACACCGTTATCGGGATCGATAATCTCAACAACTATTACGATGTAGAGTTGAAGCGCGCGCGGCTTGCGCGGTTATCGACCCACGAAAATTATCACCATCACGAATTTTGCATTTCCGATGCCGCAGCATTGCAACAACTGTTTTCGAAATTCAAACCGCAGCGCGTTATCCATTTAGCGGCGCAAGCGGGCGTACGTTATTCGCTGGAAAATCCATCGGCATATCTCACGTCCAATCTGGTGGCGTTCGGCAACATCCTTGAAATGTGCCGACATCATGACGTGCAGCATTTGACGTATGCATCCAGCAGTTCGGTGTATGGCGCAAACACCAAACAGCCTTTTTCCGAGAGTGACAACGTCGATCATCCGGTCAGCCTCTACGCCGCGACAAAAAAATCGAATGAATTGATGGCGCACACGTACAGCCATTTGTTCAAGCTACCCACAACCGGGTTGCGATTTTTTACCGTGTACGGCCCATGGGGTCGGCCGGACATGGCGTATTTCAAATTCGTTAAACAGATTCTGGCCGGCGATACGATCGACGTTTACAACTTCGGCAATCATCGCCGCGATTTCACTTACATCGACGATATCGTACAAGGTGTCATTGCAACCAATGACCGGATCGCCACAGCGAATGAACAATGGCGCAGCGACGATCCCGACCCAGCAACGTCCAATGTACCCTATCGAATTTATAACATCGGCAATAACACACCAGTCGAATTGCTGCGCTTTATCGAATTAATCGAGGAAAATCTCGGCGTCAAAGCTAACAAGCGTTTGCTGCCGATGCAGGCCGGCGATGTGCCCGATACATTTGCCGATGTCGATCGGTTAACGCGGGATATGGGCTACCACCCCACAACGCCGATCGAAGTCGGCGTGCGGAAATTCGTGGAGTGGTACAAGGAATATTACAAAATATAGCGGCGTTACATCGATGCGGTGCTTATGCCGCCGCATCGATTGCTTTTAATAACTCTGCCGTTTTTGTCTGCATTAATGGCGTATCGCCGCGGCTTTCCACGTTCAATCGCAACACGGGCTCCGTATTCGAACCGCGTACGTTAAAGCGCCATTCGCCCATCACCATGCTGAGACCATCGGTACGATCGATTTCTTTCGCGGCAGGTGCATAAGTTTTTTCGATCGCAGCAAGCACGGCTTTAACATCCGATACTTTACGATTGATTTCGCCGCTGCATGGATATGCCTGCATACGCTCGTGGACGAGCTGCGATAACGTTTTTCCGCTGATCGAAATCAATTGCGCCACCAGCAGCCAGGGAATCATGCCGCTGTCGCAATAAGCGAAATCACGAAAATAGTGATGCGCACTCATCTCACCACCGTATACCGCATTTTCTTTGCGCATCCGCTCTTTGATGAACGCATGGCCGGTTTTACTTTGTACCGCAACGCCACCGAATTTATTCGCAACGTCAATCGTGTTCCACGTCAACCGGGGATCGTGCACGATGCGCTCGCCTTTGCCTTTCAGCAGAAAGGCTTCGGCCAGCATGCCGACCACGTAATAACCTTCGATAAACTCACCGCTTTCGTCGAAGAAAAAGCAGCGGTCGAAATCGCCGTCCCACGCAATACCTAAATCGGCATTGTTGGTTCGTACAGCGTCAATCGTCGGCGCGCGATTTTCTTCAAGCAACGGATTAGGTACGCCGTGCGGAAATTCTCCGTTCGGTTCGTGATGCAGTTTGATGAACTGAAACGGTAAATGCTTTTCGAGACGGTCGATGACTTGGCCGGCGCCGCCGTTGCCCGCATTGACAACAATTTTCAGCGGCTTCAATTTGCTGCGATCGACGTAAGACAACAAATGCTCGACGTAAGCATCGGCGGTATTAATCGATTCGTAGCTGCCGCGTTTTGCCGCTTCGCGAAATTCGTTTTGCTCGGCAACACGTTGAATATCGAAAAGACCGGTATCGCCACTGATCGGCTTCGACTCTTCGCGCACGAATTTCATGCCGTTGTAGTCTTTCGGATTATGACTGGCGGTGACTGCAATGCCACCATCGAATTTGCCGTGCGACGTAGCGAAATAAATTTCTTCGGTTCCACATAAGCCGATGTCGTATACATCGACACCACCATCGCGCAACCCATTCGCCACCGCCGCTTTAATCATCGGACTGGTGAGACGGATGTCATGTCCAACCACCACTTTCTTTGGCTGTACCACATCGGCATAAGCACGGCCGATGCGATAAGCAATATCTTCGTTAATTTGATCCGGCACGCGACCGCGCACATCGTACGCTTTGAAACACTCGAATTTATCGCTCATCGCAACCTCGCCCTGTTTAATTATTCCGGTGTGTACCATTTATTCCGGTGTGTATATGTTTTCGTAAACATAATTGGTCGCTTCAACGAAGCCATCGACCGAACCGCAATCGAAACGGCGACCCTGGAATTTATACGCCATCACGCAACCGTTTTTCGCTTGCTGTAGCAGCGCGTCGGTGATTTGCACTTCGCCATTCTTCCCCGGCGGAGTGTCGCGCAAAATATCGAAAATATCCGGCGTCAAAATATATCGCCCGATAATGGCGAGATTCGACGGCGCATCGGCCTGCTTCGGTTTTTCGACCATGTCATCTACGCGATACAAACCATCTTTCAATGATTCGCCGGCGATCACACCGTATTTTTCGATTTGATCCATCGGCACTTCCTGCACGGCAACGATGCTGCAGCGGAATTGACGAAACAGACGCACCATTTGCGCCATCACGCCTTCACCGCCTTCGTTCATGCACAAATCGTCGGAGAGAATGACGCCGAACGGTTCGTTACCGATCAGCACTTCGCCCGTTAGAATTGCATGACCGAGGCCTTTCATTTCGCGCTGACGGGTCATCGCGAATGTGCCTTTTTCCAGCACGCTGCGAATACTCGTTAAATATTTTTCTTTGCTCGTACCCGAGATTTGATGCTCGAGTTCGTAACTGATATCGAAGTGGTCTGCGATCGACCGCTTACCGCGACCGGTCACAAACGCGATTTCACGCAAACCGGCATCGATTGCCTCTTCCACACCGTATTGCACCAACGGTTTGTTGACGACGGGCAACATTTCTTTCGGCATCGATTTAGTCGCCGGCAGAAAGCGTGTGCCATAACCGGCAACGGGAAACAGACATTTTTTAATCATGAATTTAGCCCTTTAATTATTGACAAAAAACCATAGACAACTGAATTCAACAAATTGTCATTGGCTCCGGCCATACACATCTTGAAAGCGCACGATATCGTCTTCACCGAGATAACTACCGGTTTGCACTTCGATAATTTCGAGAGGAATAACACCGGGGTTTTCTAAACGATGACGATTACCGAGCGGGATGTATGTCGATTCGTCTTCGCCCAACAAAAACTCTTTTTCATTGCAGGTGACTTTGGCGGTGCCGCTGACGACAATCCAATGCTCGGCACGATGATGATGCATTTGCAACGATAATTGCTGGCCGGGATTCACAATAATTCGCTTTACTTGAAAACGATGTGCGTTGACGAGCGATTCGTAAGAACCCCACGGACGATAAACCCGTTTGTGCAATGTCGCTTCGTCGCGGCGATTTTTTTTCAACGCCGTAACGATGTGCTTGACGTCCTGCACTTTTGATTTATCTGCAATTAAAACCGCATCGGAAGTTTCGACAACGACGAGGTTGTGCACACCGACCGCTGCGACCAGACGCGATTCGCTGCGAATATAGCTGGCCTCGACATCGTGCGTAATGACGTCGCCGGTCAATACGTTGCTGCTGCCATCTTTATCTTCGACTTCCCATAACGACGACCACGAGCCGACATCGCTCCATCCGCACGCGAGCGGAACAACAACGCCTTTGCGCGTATTTTCCATCACCGCGTAATCGATCGAATCGCTAGGGCAATTCGCAAATGCGACGGGATCCAATCGCGAAAAATCGAGATCCGATTTAGCGTTTTCGAGCGCCTTACGGACGGCAGCGAGCATGATCGGCACGTGCGCTTCAAGCTCCTCCAGATACACATCGGCACGCAGTAAAAACATGCCGCTGTTCCATAAATATTCACCGCTCGCGAGATATTTTTTGGCCGTTTCAAGATCGGGTTTTTCAACGAACTGACGAAGTTCGCGCACACCGTTGGAATCGGCAGCGCCGGCCTGGATGTAGCCATAACCGATTTCCGGTGCGTTCGGCACGATGCCGAAAGTCACTAGCGAGCCGTTTTTTGCGGCGTCCATTCCCTGCATCACCGCTGCGGCAAATACGTCGGGTTGTTGAATGACATGATCCGCTGGTAGCACCAGCAATACGGCCTTCGGATCGACAGCCTGCGCACGCAATGCCGCCGCCGCTACCGCAGGTGCCGTATTTTTTCCTTCCGGCTCAAGCAGAATCGCCAGCGGTTTAGTACCGCTCTGCCGCAACTGCTCGGCAACCAGAAAACGATGCTCCTCGTTGCAAACCACGATGGGTTCGCTGACGCCGGCAATTCCCGCCGCGCGCTTCAATGTCTGCGTAAGCAGACTGCAATCGCCGGTCAACGGCAGAAATTGTTTTGGATACAGCTCGCGCGAGACAGGCCATAAGCGGCTACCGACGCCGCCAGATAACAGTACTGGAATCAACATCCTGAGGTTCCTGATTGATCGTTGATGGGTGCTGCAATTGTCAAAAGTTTCAAAACATTAGCAGTATTTCAAAAAAACTAGAGGGAATTTTGACGGCCGCGACCGATGCCGTAATAAACGAAGCCATCTTCAGCGACCGCTTCGGGATCGTATTGATTGCGACCATCGAAAATCACCGAGCCACGCATCAAATCTTTCATTGCATCGAAATCGGGCTGGCGGAAACGTTTCCATTCGGTGACCAGCACCATCGCATCCGCTTCTTTCAAGACGTCGTACTGGTATTTGAGCAGCGCCACGCGACCATCGGCCACCCATTCCGGCGGCAGTTCGCGCGCGGCGGTTTCCAGCGCGATCGGATCGTATGCGTGCACAATGGCGCCGGCCTGCACGAGGGATTTGATCAGCACAATCGAGGAGGCTTCGCGCATGTCATCGGTACCCGGCTTGAATGCCAACCCCCAAATACCGAACTTACGCCCCTCCAGCTTGCCACCGAAGTGCGCACTGATCTTTTCGAACAGCACATGTTTCTGCCGCTGATTGCGCGCTTCCACTGCCTCCATCACCGATGGCTCGAAATCGTAGCCCCGGCTCATATGAATCAGCGCCTGCACATCTTTCGGAAAGCACGAACCGCCGTAACCGCAACCTGGATAAATGAAGGAGTAACCGATGCGCTTATCCGAACCGATGCCCTTGCGCACCTGCTCAACATCGACACCCATGCGATCGCATAAGCTCGCTATTTCGTTCATAAACGAAATACGCGTGGCAAGCATCGCGTTTGCCGCGTATTTGGTCATTTCGGCGTCGCGGACGCCCATCATCAGCAGGCGATCGTTGGCGCGCACATAAGGTGCGTAAAGTTCGGCCATTTTTTCGCGAGCGCGCTCGCTATCGGTGCCGATGATCACGCGGTCCGGACGCATGAAATCCTCGACCGCCGCGCCCTCTTTCAAAAATTCGGGATTCGAAACGACGTCGAATGGAATATCGACGCCGCGCAATTGCAGTTCCGTACTGATCGCCGCCTGCACTTTTTCCGCCGTGCCGACGGGTACAGTCGATTTATCGATAACGACGGCATAGCGCTGCAAGTGGCGTCCGATATCGCGCGCGACCGCGAGCACGTATTGTAAATCGGCCGAGCCGTCCTCACCGGGCGGCGTGCCCACAGCGATGAACACGTACTCCGCTTTCTGCAATGCATCCGCAATATTATTCGTGAACGTCAGCAGGCCATTGCCCACTGCGCTTTTGACCACATCCTCCAACCCCGGCTCATAAATGGGGATGATCCCCTGCCGTAGCTTGGCGAGTTTGCTCTCGTCGATATCGACACAAGTGACGTTATTTCCCATTTCGGTGAAGCAAGCGCCTGTCACCAAACCGACATATCCTGTTCCAACAACCGCTATATGCACTGCTATGACCTCTGTTCCATGCTGGGGGGATGCGGCTCCGCCGCGCTGAAGCTCATGCGATTGGTATGCCAATCATTTGCGATCGATATGCCAACATCGCGAACGGGCCGTTATGGTACGTCAACATTGCAATGCAGTTACAGGGAGCACCTCTCAGACTCGCGCTGGACATCCCTTTTTCAACCATTACAATGGCGTTCCTTTTGCGGGGCCATTCGCCGCGTAATCCCAAAAGCCACCAGCGGACACCCTCAATGTCGTTGATTCAACAACATTCATTTAACAAGGAAGACCTGATCGAATGCGGTCATGGCCGTCTGTTCGGCGCAGGGAATGCCCAATTACCTACCGACAATATGCTGATGCTGGATCGTGTCACCCATATTTCACTCGAAGGCGGCGCCTACGGAAAAGGCGAACTACGTGCGGAGCTCGACATCCATCCCGACCTGTGGTTTTTCCAGTGCCATTTTCCAGGTGACCCTGTGATGCCCGGCTGCCTCGGGCTCGACGCGATGTGGCAGTTGGTTGGCTTCTTTCTCGCATGGAAAGGCAATCCCGGCCGCGGCCGCGCGCTCGGCGCCGGCGAAATCAAGTTCACTGGGCAGATTCTGCCGACGGCGAAGCTGGTCACCTATCAGCTCGACATCAAGCGCACTATCGAGCGCAAACTGATCATGGGTATCGCCGATGGCACCGTGTCGGTCGATGGCACCGTCATCTATTCTGCGAAAGACCTGCGCGTTGGCCTGTTTCAGGCGGGCACCGAAGCGCTGGCTGCAGTCACCCCATAACAATACGTATTCGAGAGGTATTGCTCATGAGACGCGTCGTCATCACCGGCATCGGCATCGTGTCCTGCCTTGGCAATAACGTACCCACCGTCTTGGAATCACTACAAACCGGACGTTCCGGCATCCGGTTCCGCGAAGATTACAAAGAGCTCGGGTTCCGCAGTCAGGTCGCAGGCACGATCGATATCGATTTCGCCAGCTTGATCGACCGCAAGCAGTTGCGCTTTATGGGCGATGCTGCCGCTTATACCTACCTGGCAATGCAGGAAGCGATCGCCGATGCCGGTCTCAGCGAGGCGGAAGTGTCGAATCCGCGCGCTGGCATCATCGCCGGCTCGGGTGGCGCATCATCGGCCAATCTGGTCGAAGCCGCCGATATCCTGCGTAGCAAGGGCATCAAACGCATCGGCCCATACCGCGTCACGCAGACGATGAGCAGCACGGTATCCGCATGCCTGGCAACGCCGTTCAAAATCCAGGGAATCAACTATTCGATTTCGTCTGCTTGCGCCACCAGCGCCCATTGCATCGGCAATGGCATGGAGCTGATTCAATCGGGCAAGCAGGACGTCATTTTTGCCGGCGGCGGCGAGGAAGAACATTGGACGCTGTCATGTCTGTTCGATGCGATGGGCGCGCTGTCGTCGAAATATAACGACACCCCCACCAAGGCATCGCGCCCGTATGACGCGACTCGCGACGGCTTCGTTATTTCCGGCGGCGGCGGCATTGTCGTGCTCGAAGAACTTGAGCATGCGAAAGCGCGTGGTGCAAAAATTTATGCCGAAGTCGTTGGCTACGGTGCGACATCCGATGGCTACGACATGGTTGCGCCGAGCGGCGAAGGCGCGAAGCGCTGTATGCAGCAGGCAATGGCCGGCGTGAAGGGTCCGATCGATTACATCAACAGCCACGGCACCTCGACACCCGCAGGCGACATTCAGGAACTGCGCGCGATCAAGGAAACGTTTGCGTCGATTGGCCTGCCGCCGATCAGCTCCACTAAATCGCTGGCGGGTCACTCGCTTGGCGCGACGGGCGTGCACGAGGCGATTTATTGCCTGTTGATGATGCAACACAACTTCATCGCTGCCTCGGCGAACATCGAGACACTCGATGCCGAAGCCGATGGCGTGCCCATCGTGCGCACCACGCAAACCGGCGTGACGTTGAATCGTGTTCTGTCGAACAGCTTTGGCTTTGGCGGCACTAACGCCAGTCTGGTGCTGGAACGTTTCTCCGAGTAAAACCCAAAGGCGGCGCATCGTTTTTGCGCCGCCTTCTTTCCCATTAAATCCCCGCTAAGACCAGTGTTAAACTCCTAAGACCAGTGTAGAAACGAGCTGCCCTTTTTTGATCGACTGCTGCGGCGATACGATTACCAGCGCATTCGCCCACGCCACCGAAGCGAGCACCCCCGAGCTTTGGTTGGGATAAATATCCACCTCGAACCCATTGGTACCGCCGACGATTCGCGCGCGTAGATATTCTTGGCGTCTACCGGGCTTAAGCCAATCGAAAGCGGCGGGCAATTGCCAAATGGTCGGCTCGATATCGTTGCAACCTTGTAATTTTTTTACGTACGGCTGCGCCACCAACACGAATGTCACGAATGCCGAGGCGGGATTGCCCGGCAACCCGAAAAACGGCGTTCCCCGCATGCGGCCGTAAGCGAGCGGTTTTCCCGGTTTGATATTGAGCTTCCACAGCTTCAATTCGCCGTGTTGTTCGAGCTGCGCGCGGACGTGATCTTCTTCCCCCGCCGAGACGCCGCCGGTGGAAATCACGCAATCGGCAACGCTGGCGGCTTGATCGAGCGCCGCCAAGGTGGCTTCCGGGGTATCGACGACGATGCCCAGATCGACGACCTCGCAGCCGAGTGCTTCGAGCAATCCGATCAATAACGGCCGGTTCGAGTTATAGATTTGACCTGGCGCTAACGGCCGACCCGGTTCGACCAACTCATTGCCGGTCGAGAGCAACGCCACTTTGATGCGTCGATACACCGGGATCTCGACAATGCCGCTCGCCGCTAGCAACGCGACATCGGCGGCGGAAAGCGCTTGCCCCTGACGCGCCAATGATTGACCGATATGAATATCCTGCCCGCGCGGACGAATGTTATCGCCGCGGGAAACCGTCGTATTTATTTCGATAGCGCCATCGGATTCGCGACAATCCTCCTGCATGACAACGGCATCGGCATTCGGAGGAATTTCAGCGCCGGTGAAAATGCGCGCTGCCTCGCCCCGCTCCAATACGTTGCCGACAAGGCCAGCCGCGATGCGTTGTGTCACGGCTAACCGACGCCCGGGAACAACATCCGCTGCGCACACCGCATAACCATCCATTGCACTATTCGCTGCCGGCGGCACATCGACAAGCGACCATTGTTCGCTCGCGACGATGCGCTCGCGCGCCTGCGCTAATGCAACGATTTCGACATCGGCGACACTGCGGGCATCGGCAATTATTTCCGCGAGCGCAATTTCGATCGGGGTCAATGCCACGCTAATTCGGTTCCGAGTTACCGCGCTCGCGCACGGCCAGTACGCCGACGAAATTGCACGGGCGGCAGCTGCTGTCGAGCTGACTGCGAATAATTTTTTCCCATCCGGTGCGACACGCGTTAGTCGAGCCCGGCACGCAGAAAATCACCGTGTTATTCGCAAGCCCGGCGAGCGCGCGCGATTGAATCGTCGACGTGCCGATTTCGTCGTACGAAATTTGCCGGAATAACTCGCCAAACCCATCGATGGATTTGTCGAACAGCACGGAAACCGCTTCCGGCGTTGAATCGCGTCCGCTAAAACCCGTGCCGCCGGTAATCAGCACGGCCTGAATCGCAGGCTCGGCGATCCAGGCCGAAAGCACCGCGCGAATGCGATAGATGTCGTCGATAACGATGCGCTTGTCGACGAGCTGATGTCCGGCATCACGCAGCGCTTGCGCCAGATATTGCCCGGAGCTGTCGGTTGCTTCGGTGCGCGTATCCGATACCGTTAGTACGGCAATACCGAGAGACTGCGATGGCCCTTGCTGCGCTTTACTCATGGAGTACCTGCATGAATTCGTTTCAGTAAATCGGGGATGGCTTTACGCCAGGTAAGCTGCTGAATGCCAAAGGTGTCCCTGATCAAATGACAGTTCAACTGCGGATAAATGCCACTCCACTCGACGGATGGAGCAGTGGCGATTCGCACGTGATCGACCAGCGGCCAATATTGGCTCGCCGCTGCCAGCACGGCTTCGGCAAACTCATAAGGCGGCGTCGCGTCGGAACTGTTGTAGTGATAAATACCCCAGCATTGCGCGGCACAATCGATCTGATCCGCAATCGCACACATTACGCGGGTCAGGTCATCGACGGCGACCGGACAGAAGCGCGGTTCGCTGGACCCATACACCGTGCCGCCAGCCCGCAACAATCCAAGCAAGCGCATGAGCAAGCCGTCCGGGGCACCCGAAAGAATCGGACCTGCGCGCAAAATGAGGTGTTGCGAATGGGTGGCAATCAGAAACTTTTCTCGCAAAGCTAACGTCGCGCCAATCGCACTGTTGGGCTCGACCTCATCGGCTTCGCGATAACGCTGTTTGCTGCCGGAAAACACTCGACAATCAGATAACAACAAATAAGGCCAGCCACGATCGGCGCAATGCCGTACCACTTGCTTGAATTTGTCTTCGGCGAACGCCGCGGATTCACTGGCCCCGCTGGCGCAATCGATAACGAATAGCGACTCGGCGGCCTCGGTTTCGATGTTAAGCAATTCTTCGCTATGCGCGGCCTCGATCCACTGAACTACATGCGAGCGTTGCAGCAACTGCAGCTTCAGCGATCGCCGCAGTTCAATTTCGCTACAGATAATGACGGTTTTCAAAATTTCTGCCGCTCGCCATACCCCAATACTGATTCCGTCATAAAAATACCGAGCGAATCTCTTACAATCCGCGCCTATATTGATTCCGAGGGTGATAGTTAAGTTTGCCGCATAGTAACGTATCGCCTGAGTGCCGGAAAACCCGCACGGCGCATCGATATTGCGGTCGATACATTCACCGACCTATTCGTTGGACCTGATACTTTTGGAGCATTCATGAAGCGACTCAAGCGCCTGCGATCGCTGTGCCCATCGTGGGAACAGCTGATGAGCAATCGCTGGCTCGCGCGATTTCGTCCGATGCTCGAGCGCCACCCCAAATTGCGGTTGTGGACACGCAAAGGCGTTTCGACCGGTATTGCGGTGGGCGTGTTTTTCGGATTGTTGCTGCCAACAGGGCAGATGCCTGTCGCGGCGGGAGCCGCGATTCTACTACGTGCCAATATACCGGCCGCTGTCGGCGGCACATTGGTTACCAATCCCGTGACAACGCCGCCTATTTATTACGTCGCGTATCGACTCGGCAGCTGGATCGCCGCTCATCCGTTACCTAACCACTCCGCACAACCGCTGCGCCCGCCGGCAATTTCCGACGATATGTCGATCATTGAACGCATCGCCAGCATTGGTCGACCGCTCCTGCTCGGATTAGCAGTGACAGCCACACTGGCGGGTTTATTGGTTTACGCAGTGATCACGCTGGTATGGCGGTGGTACATCATTCAGAAGTGGCGCAAACGAACTAACGGAAGATAGGCGCTGTAACCGTGCATCGCGGTTTCAGCAGTTTCAAGTCAGTTTAAAAGC
>CAMLJR010000016.1 GCA_946480345.1 uncultured Spongiibacteraceae bacterium | reverse complement strand
CTCAGGTATCATAGCGCCTCGACTTCGCCGAGGCCGTTATGCGTATTATCAGTTTTTGTGCCGACTCCATTCGCAGTGCCGCAAAGCGCGGTTTTTTCGATTGGGTTATCGAGCAGGATGCGGATTTCATCTGCGTTCAAAATCTCGCCGCACAGGAATACGAGCTGCAAGAGCCGGTATTTTTCCCCGAAGGCTATAACGCGTATTTTTTCGATGCCGCCGAAAAGAACACCAACGGCGTAGCGATCTATTGCCGTGCAATGCCGAAAGCGATCATGACCGGCCTCGGCTTCACCGACTTCGATATGGAAGGCCGCTACATTCAGGCCGATTTCGATCGCATCAGCGTCGGCTGCCTGCTCGCTCCCAGTGCTTACCCGAACGACGCCGGCATGCAGGCGCGCAAACTTCGCTTCTTCGAGCAGTATCAGGCGCATTTGAACAAGGTGCGCAACAAGCGTCGCGAATTCTTCATTTGCGGCAACTGGAACATTGCGCACACCGATGACGATCTGCAGGAACCCGAGCGCAATCGCGAAATATCAGGAGCGCTGCCCGAAGAACAGCAGTGGATGGACACGTTGTTCAGCGATCTCGGTTACGCCGATGCCTTCCGCGAAGTTAACGGCGACAACGACGAGTTCACCTGGTGGCCAAGCGAAGACCGCGATGCGGATGGCTGGCGCGTCGATTATCAGGTGGTATCCGCTAGTCTGCGTTCGAAAGTCGAATACGGCGCGATTTACAAGAATCAGGTATTCGCACAGCACGCGCCGCTGATCATGGATTACGACTACGAATTATTCACCTGATCTAACGCGCTGATTAAGCCGCGTTCGCGGCTTAATCCCGATCCAGCGCTGCGCGTTGCAGCCCATTCAATTCCGCCACGCCACGCTTCGCCAAATCCAGCATCGCCTGCAGATCGGTCGCCGAAAATGGCACTCCCTCGGCGGTGCCCTGCACTTCGACGAAACCGCCGGCTTCGGTCATCACGACATTCATATCGGTTTCCGCATTCGAATCTTCGATGTAATCGAGATCGAGCACCGGCACGCCATCGACAATACCGACCGACACCGCCGCCACCATTTGCAATAGCGGGTCCTGCAGTAATGCGCCTTTGCGTTGCAGAAACCGCAGCGCATCGACCACCGCAACACACGCGCCGGTAATCGCCGCCGTGCGAGTGCCGCCATCGGCCTGAATCACATCGCAGTCAATCGTGATCGTGTTTTCGCCAAGCTTGGTCAGATCAATGGCAGCGCGCAGCGAACGGCCGATCAAGCGCTGAATTTCGACGGTGCGCCCGCCCTGCTTGCCACGCGCCGCCTCGCGATCCATGCGCGTCCCAGTCGAACGCGGCAGCATGCCGTATTCGGCGGTGATCCAGCCCTGGCCAGTGCCACGCAGAAAACGCGGTACCTCCTGCTGCACGCTGGCGGTGCAGATGACTTTGGTGTCGCCGAACGTGATCAGCACCGAGCCTTCCGCGTGCTTGGTGAAATGGCGTTGAATCGTGATATCGCGTAATTGCGCTGGCTGGCGGCCGCTCGGTCGGGTCATGGATGCCTCTTTAAATGAAGTCGATGTGAAGAAAGGTGCGGAAAGAAGAAAGGCGCGCAGTATACAGGGGCACCCTTGTCGATTGCCGTTGCCAATTCCGGCTAAAATGGCCGGCCCCGCCGCGACAGGATGATCCCGATGACTCAAAGCATGACCGCGTTTGCGCGACAGACCGCCGAACATGCCTGGGGCTCGCTCGCCTGGGAAATTCGTTCGGTTAATCATCGGTATCTCGAACCGACTTTCAAACTGCCCGAATCGCTGCGTCAGATCGAAGGCGAATTGCGCGAAAAACTGCGCACGCGCGTGGCGCGCGGCAAGATCGAATGCAGCCTGCGCGTACAGCGGGCGACCGGCGGCGATACTCGATTGAACATCGACGAAGCCATGCTCGTTCAAGTGCTGCAATGCACCGCGCAGGTTTCGCAAAAACTGATCGACCCGGAGCAGCCCAACACGCTGGCCCTGTTGCAAACGGCGCCGATCAATCCGCTCGAAATTCTGAGCTGGCCCGGCGTGCTGAAAACCGTCGACGACGACGAAGAGCAAGCCGCACGTGCTGCGCTGGGCTTGTTCGAGCAAACACTCGAGCAACTCGTGGCGCATCGCGCGCGCGAAGGCGCCGAACTTGGCCAATACATCGCCGCGCAACTCGATGCGGTTGCCGCTATCGTGAAAACCGTGCGCGAGCACATGCCCGCATTGATCGCGGCACAGCGCCAGAAATTACGCGACCGGCTCGCCGAGCTGAGCGCCGATCTCAACAATGATCGCATCGAGCAGGAAATGGTGATGCTGGCGCAAAAAAGCGATGTCGAAGAAGAACTCGACCGCCTGCAAACACATATAAAAGAAGTGCATCGAGCGCTGAAACAG
The DNA here is from genome assembly GCA_946480345.1 of uncultured Spongiibacteraceae bacterium. The sequence goes on along the minus strand of CAMLJR010000016.1, from coordinate 26,557 downwards.
AAAGAGCCCTGCGGCCGCCGGCTCGATTTTCTAATGCAGGAATTCAATCGTGAAGCAAATACGCTGTCGTCGAAATCGCTGGCCAGCGACACTACACTGAACGCCGTGCAACTCAAGGTTTTGATCGAGCAGATGCGCGAACAGATTCAAAATATCGAATAACGAGTCCATCCATGGCCCATTGCCCCGGTACCCTTTACACCGTTTCCGCGCCGTCGGGCGCGGGCAAAACCAGCCTGTTGAAAGCGTTAATTCCCACCGTGGCGAACGCGAAAGTCTCGGTCTCGCACACCACGCGTGCGCAGCGACCCGGCGAAGTCGAGGGCGTCAATTATCACTTCGTCGCGATGGATGTATTCCAGCAAATGCTCGAACGCGGCGAGTTTCTCGAATCGGCATTGGTATTCGGCAATCGGTACGGCACCTCGCAGCGCTGGGTCGAGGAAACACTCGCCAGCGGCACCGACGTCATTCTCGAAATCGACTGGCAGGGCGCGCAGCAGGTGCGGCATCTGCTGACGCAAACGATCTCGATTTTTATTCTGCCGCCGTCGCGAAGCGCACTCGAACAGCGCCTGACGGGGCGCGGCCAGGACGATGCGGCCGTGATTGCGCGCCGCATGTCCGCCGCGGTCGATGAAATGACGCACTACGCCGAAGCCGATTACATCGTCGTCAACGATAACTTCGATACCGCGCTGGAAGAGTTGCGCGCGATTCTGCTGGCCGGCCGGTTGCGACTCGAAAAGCAACAACAGCGCCACCGGCAGCTATTGACCGAGCTGCTATCGTAGGTCTTTTTTGCTACACTGCGCGGCTTTCGCGTTTTATCGCCAGCCGGCGCAGAGCGTCGCAGCGAACACTTACCTCTACCCTCGCACTACTTCAGATTCGAATTTCAGGAGCGCAGCATGGCCCGCATCACCGTTGAAGATTGTTTGGACAAAGTGGACAACCGCTTTGAGCTCGTGATGGTCGCCAGTAAACGCGCACGTCAGCTCGCCGTCGGCGGCAAAGATCCGCTGGTACACGAAGATGGCGACAAGCCGACCGTACTCGCGCTGCGTGAGATCGCTGAAGGCAAGATCGATCGGGAACAAATTTTGCGCGTCGAAGACGAAGTCAGAGAAGAACAACAAGTTGCTGCTGCGGTTATCGAGATTCCCGACGAACCATTGGAATAATTCAGCCGGGCCGGCCTCGTACTCTAGATTTCCTCAGGAACCTCTGAAAAACGTAGCGAGCGAAGGTAGGTGCGACGCCGCCGGAGCGGAAAAAGCGCAGTTTATGCGTTAATAAATGAGCATTTTGAGCACCGCCGGCGCCGCAGATACCGAGCGTAGTAGTTTTTCAGACGTTCCTAAGGGGGAGGAAAGAATGCAACAGTACAGCATCTTCCCGCAGAAGCCGGCCAACCCCCGCGCGCAAACCATCGATACGCTGAGCGATACGCTCGCCAGCTATCTCTCCAAAGATCAAATCGATCAGGTCCGACGCGCCTATTTCTTCGCGGAACAGGCGCATGTCGGCCAACGCCGGCGCACCGGCGAAGCCTATGTAACGCATCCGCTCGCCGTCGCCGGCATCCTCGCCGATATGCACATGGACCATCAAAGCCTGATGGCCGCGATGCTGCATGACGTGATCGAGGACACCGGCATCAGCAAAGAGGCACTCGGCGTGCAATTTGGCGATGCCGTTGCCGAGCTGGTCGACGGCGTCTCGAAGCTGACGCAGATCGAATTCCAATCGCGCGCCGAAGCGCAGGCGGAAAACTTTCAGAAAATGGCGATGGCGATGGCGAAGGACATCCGCGTCATTCTCGTCAAACTTTCCGATCGCCTGCACAACATGCGCACGCTCGGTGTATTGCAGCCCGACAAACGCCGACGCATTGCGCGCGAAACGCTGGAAATTTACGCGCCGATTGCGCAGCGCCTCGGCATGCACAATATGCGTGTCGAGTTCGAAGATCTCGGTTTTACCGCGATGCATCCGATGCGCGCCGACCGTATTCGCGCAGCAATAAAATCGGTGCGCGGTAATCGCCGCGAAATCATCGAAAAAATTCGCGCGTCGATCGAACGCTATCTGCAACAGGAAGGCCATCAAGCACGTGTGATCGGCCGCGAAAAACATCTGTACGGCATTTATCGCAAGATGAAAACGAAGCGAAAATCGTTTTCTGAAATCATGGATATCTACGCGTTCCGCATCATCGTCAACAGCGTCGATACCTGCTATCGCGTGCTCGGTTGTGTGCACAGTCTCTATAAACCGGTACCAGGGCAATTCAAGGATTACATCGCCATTCCGAAAGCGAATGGCTATCAGTCGCTGCACACGGTGTTATTCGGCATGCAAGGCGTGCCGATCGAAATTCAGATTCGCACCGAAGAAATGGAAGAGATGGCGAACAACGGCATCGCCGCGCACTGGTTGTATAAAACCAACGGCAACGAAGCAGTGACCGGCAGTCACGCGCGCGCACGCCGTTGGGTACAAGGCTTGCTCGAAATGCAGCAGCACGCCGGCGACAGCCTCGAATTTATCGAAAACGTCAAAATCGATTTATTCCCCGACGAAATTTATGTGTTCACACCGCGCGGTGCGATCAAGGAATTACCGCAAGGCGCGACAGCGGTCGATTTCGCGTATGCGGTGCATAGCGATGTCGGCAATGCCTGCGTCGCATGCCGAATTAATCGTCGCCTCGCGCCGTTGTCGGAACATTTGCAAAGCGGCCAGACTGTCGAAATTATCACTGCGCCCGGCGCGCAACCGAATCCCGCGTGGCTCAACTTTGTCGTCACCGCGCGTGCGCGCACACGTATTCGTCATTTCCTGAAGCACTGTCGGCAAGCGGAATCGCTATCGCTCGGTAAACGTCTGCTCGAACGCGCGTTGAACAGCCTCGGCAGCGGTCTCGATAAAATCTCCGACGAACAAAAACAACGCCTGCTGCGCACGACCGGCGTTAATCAATTTGAAAAAGTGTTGGAAGAAATCGGCATCGGCAATCGCGTGTCGTTTCTTACTGCGCGTCAATTATTGATGGGCAAAGACAGCGCCGCCAACACGCCGCAAACGCACGAGCCGCTCGCGATTCACGGCACCGAAGGATTGCTGATTAATTACGCGCGCTGCTGCCATCCCATTCCAGGCGATCCGATTCTCGGTCTGATCAGCTCGGAAAAAGGCATGGTGATTCATACCGAAAGCTGTCACAACAGCGTCGATGCGCGCGCCAAACCGGAACGCTCGATACCATTGCGCTGGGCCGAAGATGTGCAAGGCGAATTCGCCTGCGAAATTCGCGTCGATCTCGAAAAAAATCGCGGCGCCATCGCAATGCTCGCTACGCGCATCACCAGTCTCGACGCCAACATCAAACGCATCACCGCCGACGATGAAGACCCGCGCATCAGCATCGTGCGCCTCATCATCGGCGTGCATAACCGCATCCATCTCGCGCGCATCATGAAACGCGTGCGCACGATTCCGGGCGTTGCGAAAGTCGCTCGTATTCGCCACTGAGTCGATGCGTTAGATCAATCTGAAAATCATTCGCTGAATTGGAAAAGGAACCTGCCGTGAGCAAGCAACGCACGATCATTGCCACCCAAAAAGCACCGGCCGCTATCGGCCCGTATTCGCAAGCGGTCAAAGTCGGCGACACCGTTTATTTATCGGGACAAATCGCGCTCGATCCGCAATCGAAGGAAATGATCGACGGCGATGTGGTCGCGCAAACGAATCGGGTTTTTCAAAATCTCGCGGCGGTCGCCGATGCGGCGGGCGGCACGCTGAACGACGCGGTAAAAGTAAATATTTCGCTGATCGACCTGAACGATTTCGCGCGCGTTAACGACGTGATGAAACAATTTTTCAGCGAGCCTTATCCGGCGCGTGCCTGCGTGCAGGTAGCGGCACTGCCGCGCGGTGCGGCGGTCGAGATCGAAGTAATTCTGGAACTGTGATTTTTTTCTCGCAGCCGCGCAGATGACGAAAAGAAACTGAAATCAGAATTTAATTTCGAATAACTTCGCACGCGGTTTGGGATTTTGGGTGTCGCGCGTTTCTTTGTATTCGTCGGCCTCGTCGCGTGCATAGCGCGGCGCCCATTGCAGGCGTGGCGGTGCCGATTCGGTTTGTACTTCGACTTTAGGCTTATCCCACCGCGGTGCGCCTTCGCGCTGCCAGTAAGGCGCCGGCACGGTGACAATCACCTGCTCCAGCGGCGTGCGATAACGCTCCGCTTTCAGCATCGGCGTTTCCGGCTTCGGGCCGTCAGCCGACCACGCGGCCAAGCTCGACAGCATCAGCGTAATCGCGGCGAATCTTTTCACTGCGCAACCTTGCTCTGCCAGCTGAGACTTTCGAACCAATATTTATGCGTGCTCATCAGCCACACGTCGGCTTCACGCGCAACAATCCACGCATTCAGATAATTGATGAAATCGTGATCGCCGCGACGAACCGCGAAGGCCTCGCGCGTCGCAACCAGCGGTTTTGCAATCGGCACATCGACATCCTTCGGATATTTCAGCGCGAGAAAACGCGGCACCGGTTCAGCGCGCACATATCCGTGCAGCAAACCTTTCACCAATGCTTCTTCGGCTTTCGCTTCCTCGGAAAATAATTTGATGCTCGCTTTCGGAAATACCTGCCGCGCCGCTTCTTCGGAAACGGTACCGCCGATGACACCGATGGCCACATCGGCGCGGTTCAGATTTTCGATGCTGCTGAAATTCGCGGTGAGTTTGGTATTGGTTGCGATGCTGATGCCCGAGCTCGAATACGGATTGCTGAAATAAACTTGCAGCGCGCGCTCGGGTGTAATCGAAAAACCGGCAACGATGATATCGATGTCACCGTTCTGCAATGCCGGAATTAATTGATCCCACGCGAGCGGTTTGATTTCGACGGCGACACCCATATCGCGACCGAGCTGTTGTGCGATATCGACTTCGGAGCCGATCAACGTGCCGTCCTTTCCTGCCATCGCATACGGCGCGGAAAGAAATGTACCGACTCGTAATTTATGCGTGGCGACGATTTGACTGAAGCCCGGTGCTGCGGCTTTCGCGACCGATGCTTTTTCCGCCGCCATCGACTGCACGCCAAACAATGTGCTGGTCAGCAGCAACCCACAACCAAACCAACGTAGCAAAGAGGTGCGCATGTTGCGAAATGTCCTTAGTGGATCGTCGTCGGCACATTATTCGCGCATCATCGCAATTGCCGCAAGCGATCTGGATCAACACTCGTTCGCGTCGAGCAGTGTGGACAATCCTTCGCGATATGTCGGATAGATAAATCGATAACCGAGCGCTTGCAAACGTGCGCTGCTACATCGGCGATTACCGCCGCGCATTTCAGCGCCATTCGCTATTAACGATTCATAATCGATTTTCAATGCATCGCAAAACCATGCTTCGATTTCCGCGAGCGATGCAGGTTCGGAATCGACGCCGAGGTAGAGCTGTTGCAACGGCTGTTGTGCCGCTGCGCGTTCGAGCAAAAAGCACAGAATGTTTACTGCGTCGTCGCGATGAATGCGATTGCTGTAACGCGGTGGTGTTGGCGACGTGCGCTTGCCTTCGCGTAATTGCCGCAGCAGTCGATCGCGTCCCGGGCCGTAAATACCGCCGAAGCGGACGATCGTATGCGTCGATGAAAAATTGCCAACAACCTGTTCGGCCTCCAGTAATCGCTTGCCCGAAAAATTCGTCGGCGCAGCATCACTCATCTCATCGACCACGCTGCCGTCGTCCTGGTGCCCTTCTTTACCACGTTGATAAACGCTGGTGCTCGATACCCAAAACACGCGCTGCAAACGCGATGCATCGATTCGCGCCAAGCAATTTTTTGCGCCGTCTACATACACCGCGCGATAGCGGGCATCCGTAAATTCACCGGGCGTCAGCACGAACAACACGAAATCCGGCGCGAGATTGTCGAGCACCGTTAACGTTGACGGTTGCGTGACATCGGCGCTCAGCATTTTCACGCCCGGCAACGATGGCGCACTGCGGCGCACGCCGACGACATTCCAATCGCGCGCGGCGAAATGCGTTGCCACCGCGCCGCCCAGATCGCCGCAACCGATCACTAAGAGCGTTGGTTTGTTTGCACGAACAGGTGTACTCACGATTGACTCCTACCAGTGAAATCGGCTCAATAGATAGAGAATACAAATTAACGGTACTCATCGCCATGACGCTTACGGAACTGCGCTACATCGTCGCGCTGCATCAGACCGGCCATTTCGGCAAAGCCGCCGAACGCTGTCACGTCAGTCAGCCGACGCTATCGATTGCGATAAAAAAACTGGAGGACGAACTCGATGTCGCGCTGTTCGAGCGCAGCCGCAATCAGGTGCGCGCGACCCCGCTCGGCGTGAAGATCGTCGAGCAGGCGCAGGCCGTGCTGGAGCAGGCACAGCAACTGCGCGAGCTGGCCGATGAAGGCAAGAATCCGCTCGGCAGCCGGTTGTCGGTCGGCGCGATTTTTACCGTCGGCCCGTATCTGTTTCCGAGCTTCGTTCCCGAGCTGCGCAAACTGGCGCCATCGATGCCGCTGTATATCGAGGAAAGCTACACCGCCGTGCTGCGCGAAAAACTGCGCGCCGGTGAGCTCGACGCCATCATTATCGCGCTGCCGTTTACCGAGCCCGATGTCGTCACGCAGCCGTTATACGAAGAGCCTTTTGTGGTGGTGATGCCGGGCGATCACCCACTGGCGAAGCAGGAAAAAATTTCGCAGCGCGTGCTCGAGCGCGAAACCGTGCTGCTGCTCGGCGAAGGTCATTGCTTTCGCGATCAGGTGCTGGCCGCCTGCCCGGCGCTGCGCAAAAGTCTGAACAATGCCGATGCGCAACTGCAATCGGTCGTCGAGGGCAGCTCGCTCGAAACGCTGAAACATATGGTGGCGTCGCGGCTCGGTATCACCGTGCTGCCATTGTCCGCCGCGCAAATTGCTCCTTACGGCAAAGGCACGCTGGCGATTCGACCGTTCGCCGAGCCGCAGCCGCGTCGCACCGTGGCACTGGCGTGGCGCGCGACGTTTCCGCGTCATCAGGCGATCGATGTGGTGAGTCAGGCGATCCGGCTGTGCCCGAAACACTCGCTCGCCGCGTGAGTTTCCAAATTACCTCGTCATCACCCACGCTCGACCGCGTCGCGGTCACCGCGCTGCACGGCGTGGGACCGCGCCTGGCCGAGAAACTCGCCGGGCTCAGTATCCACACCGTGCAGGATCTGCTGTTTCATTTGCCGCTGCGCTACCAGGATCGCACCCGCATCACGCCGATCGGCGCGTTGCAGCCAGGCGCCGATGCCGTGATCGAAGGGGAGGTGCGCGCCGCCGATATCGTGTTTACGCGCCGCCGCAGCCTGATCTGTCGACTCCAGGACGGCACTGGCACGGTATCGCTGCGCTTCTTTCATTTTTCGGCCGCGCAGAAGCAACAGCTGGCGGTCGGCAGCCGGGTCCGCTGTTACGGCGAAGCGCGGCGCGGGGCCAGCGGGCTGGAGCTTTATCACCCCGAATATCAATTGATCGATGCCGATGCACCCCCGCCCATCGCGGCAACGCTGACACCGATCTATCCGACCACCGAAGGTCTGCAACAGGCGAGCTGGCGCAAACTCAGTAGCGCCGCCCTCACCTTGCTGACTCCCGACAGTCTGGTCGATTATCTACCGACGACCTTTGCTCGCACCCGCCTCAGCGATGCCGTTCGTTATCTGCATCAATTGCCGCCCGACGCTTCGCAAGCGCAGCTCGCAGCCGGTTCGCACCCGTATCAACAGCGGCTGGCCTTCGAGGAATTGCTCGCGCACCAGCTCAGTATGTTGCGGCTGCGCGAGCGTGTCCGCGCGCAGGGTGCGCCGATGTGCAAACAAAAGAAGCGCTTGGAAGCCGACTTCCTCAAACAACTGCCGTTCGCGCTGACCGGCGCACAGCGGCGCGTGATCGATGAAATTCACACCGATCTGAGCCAGCCGAAGCCGATGCTGCGGCTGGTGCAAGGCGATGTCGGCTCCGGCAAAACGCTGGTCGCGGCGCTGGCGGCAATGCGCGTGATCGGCAGCGGCTATCAGGTCGCGCTGATGGCACCGACCGAAATCCTCGCCGAGCAGCATCGCGATAATTTTTCGCGCTGGCTCGAACCACTCGGTATCGGCGTCGGCTGGTTGTCGGGCAAGGTCAAAGGCAAGCAGCGCGAACAGCAGCTGGCGGCGATCGCGAGCGGCACCGCGCCGCTCGTTATCGGCACACACGCGCTGTTCCAGGACGATGTGAAGTTCGCGAAGTTAGGGCTCGCCATCATCGACGAACAGCACCGCTTCGGCGTGCACCAGCGATTGGCGCTGCGCGAGAAAGGTGGCCTGCACTTGCAGCCGCATCAGTTGATCATGACCGCGACGCCCATTCCCCGCACGCTCGCGATGAGCGCTTACGCCGATCTCGACACCTCGGTCATCGACGAGCTGCCGCCCGGCCGAAAGCCGATTCGCACTGCCGTGATCGGCAACGACCGTCGCGCCGATCTGGTCGAGCGCATCCGCCACGCCTGCGCCGAGGGTCGGCAGGCGTATTGGGTCTGCACATTGATTGAAGAATCCGAAACGTTACAGGCGCAGGCCGCCGAAGTGACGTGGCAGGAATTGCAGGCAGCGCTGCCTGAGCTGCGCATCGGTCTGTTGCATGGCCGGATGAAACCTTCCGAAAAGACCGCAACGATGGCGGCGTTTAAAGCCGGCGAATTGCAATTGCTGGTGGCGACCACGGTGATCGAAGTCGGTGTCGATGTGCCGAATGCGAGCCTGATGATTATCGAAAATGCCGAGCGGCTCGGACTCGCGCAGCTGCATCAACTGCGCGGGCGCGTCGGTCGCGGCAGTGCCGACAGTTTCTGCCTGCTGGTGTATCAGGCGCCGCTGTCGCAGCTGGGCAAGGCGCGGCTGCAGGTGCTGCGCGATAGCGCGGATGGCTTTGTCATCGCCGAAAAAGATCTGGAGCTGCGCGGCCCCGGCGAAGTGCTTGGCACGCGCCAGACCGGGCTGTTGCAGATGCGTATCGCGGATTTGCAGCGCGATGCGGCGCTGCTGCCGCGCGTGCGCGAGTGCGGCCAGGCGTTGGCGGCGGATTATCCGCAGCACGTCGACGCGCTGATCCGGCGTTGGCTGCCCGACCGCGAGCAATACGCACAAGTCTGATCCGCTATTTTTCCGCTGCTACACTTACCTGCAAACGCTTTTACCCCACATGCTTTTTTACGCCCCGCCATAACATTGTTAAAGAGGGTTTTTTCATGGGCATTCCTGCTGCCGTCGACTCGCTGCTGCGCAAGCAAAATATCGAATATGTCGTCGAGGATGGATCCGGGGATAAACCCGATAACGCCGTGCAGACGGCGCTACTGCAGGACGGCACCCATCGCCTGCACATATTGTTTCCCGCCGGGACACTGCTCGATCTGAATGCTGTCGGGCAGATGACCGGCTGGCAAATGCGCGCGATGTCGCCGAGCGATGTTCACAAACTCTGCCAATTGCACCACATGGAAAGCGTGCCCGCGGTGCCCGCGACGCTCGGTTTGCCGACGCTGGTCGATCGCAAAATTCTCGATGCTCCCGAGATCGTGCTCAATTCAGGTGATCGCGGCTGGCTGCGACTCACCACCGAACAATTTCAGCACAGCCTGCACGGCGCGATGCTCGGCGATGTGTCGGTCGATATCGCCCGGTTGCAGCATGGCGCTCTGGACAACTGCAGCGACATCGAACAGATCGGCAAGGCCGTGGCGAATTTCACGCAGCTGCGAATCAAGAAACGGCTGGAAGAAACGCTGGAGATTCCGCCGCTGCCCGATACGGCGCAACGCATCATTAAATTGCGGGTCGATCCCTACGCCGACATGCGCGCGCTGACCAATATCGTGGAGATGGACCCGGCGCTGGCCGCGCAAGTGGTGAGCTGGGCGGCGTCGCCGTATTACGCCGCGCCGGGGCGAATCCAGTCGGTGCACGATGCGATTTCGCGCGTGCTCGGCTTCGATCTGGTATTGAACCTCGCGCTCGGCCTCGCCCTGGGCAAGAGCCTGAATCTGCCGAAAGACGCGCCGCGCGGCTTCACGCCGTATTGGCAGCAGGCTGTGTACGCATCGACTGCGGTCGAAGCGCTGGTGGGCTGCATTCCGGTTCCGCATCGTCCGACGGTTGGGCTCGCTTACCTATCCGGTCTGCTACATAACTTCGGCTTTATGTTGCTGGCGGAAATATTCCCGCCGCACTTCTCCAGCTATTGCCGCTTTCAAGAGGCGAATCCACATCTGAATTACACGCCGATCGAGCGCTTTCTATTGGGCGTCACGCGCGATCAGGTAGCCGGCTGGCTGATGAACCTGTGGTCGATTCCTGACGAAGTCTGCGTGGCGTTGCGTTATCAGAACGAACCCGGGTACGCCGGCGAAAACAGCGCTTACGCAAATTTACTGTTCGTCGCCATGCGGCTGCTGCGTCGGCATGGCATCGGCTCGGCGCCGCTCGAATCGATTCCTGCGGAGGTGTTCGAGCGCCTGCATCTGGACCCCGAGCAGGCGGTAGCGGCAATCGAACAGGTGATCGATGCCAGTGAGGAAATTAAATCTATCGCGGCGAATCTGGCGGCGGCTTGACCTCGGCCAGCGTCGCCAGCACCCCTTGCCGGCTGACATCGAGCAGCCATTGCAACGACGCGTCACGCAGTAAATCGCGATACGCAATCAGTTCGTCATCGCGCAGGTAACGATAGGCGTACAGCAGATATTCCTGTGTCAGCGGCTCCAGATAACGCCGTCGCTCTTCGATCTGCGCCTGCATGCTGGCAGATTCCGCAGCGGTATTGCCCGCCACCAGTCGCACTCGTTCGGTAATCGCGGTTTGCAATACGGCTGTCAGTGCCGACGATGCACTGGCGGCGTCGATTTCCTGCACCAGCTCGCGGCGCGCCTGTGTCGGTTCGCTATGGGCGCCCGCTCTCAGATCCTTCAAGCTCCTGCCCGCGCCGGGTTGCGTCATCGCCAGCTCGAAATAACGCGCGCGTTTTGCCAGCGGTTGTTGCAGGAGCGCGTCGGCGCTGCGAAATGTTTCGAGCCGGTAACGCTCGGCGACGTAATGTGCTAAATCGAGCTTCAGCCGGCGCGGCTGCAACCGCGGTTCGAGCTGCCGGCGCCACGCGGCCGCTTGCTGCGGAGTCGCGTTGCGCGCACGCGCCTCGGCATCGAGCGCGGTGGTCAGCGCCATAGGTATTTGATCGATCAATGGCAGCACGCCGAGCCAATCGAGTAGCTGTTCGGTCTGCTGCAATACCGGACTCGGCTGAGCAAACGTCAGCGAAGCAAACAGCGTTAACAGCAACGTCACGGCAACGCGCTGGCACTTATCGAGGAATTTCACGAAACATCCAGGCCCAGATTGAAATACTAAATTCCGACATAGCAGTTGTTTCATTCACCACCGCGCCGAATTTGCTCCAGCAGACTGCGCATATGTTCGACGCCGAGCTCACCCATTCGGGCAATATTCCGCTGCGGAATCGTTTCCGGTTGCGGGAAATTGCGCAGCGCGCGCGTCAGCATGTCTTCGCGCAACAGATGCAACATCGGATACGGCGAACGATTGGTGAAATTGCCGGCATCGTCCGGCGCCGCATCGGCAAAACAATAATCGGGATGGAAGCTGGCGATCTGAATCACACCATCGAGCTCCGCTTCGTCGAGCAAGTGCTCGGCGACAGCGAGAAAGTCCAGATAATCGTCGAACGCGGTCAGTCCGGCGGTGTACACCACGACTGTCGTCGCCAACTCTTGCTCGGGCGTGCTTTGCAGACGGTCGAGTTCGTGTAACAGCGCGCGCATCTGCGCCACCTCGTCGGCGCTGTCGCAAACGACAATGCGAAGCAGCTCATCGCGCAGCACAGGTGCTGCAAATGGACACAGGTTTTCGCCGACGACGAATTGTTCGATCCAGCGACGCGTGGCCGCAGCCGCATCGTTCATCGCGATTTAATTGATCGCATCGCGCAGGCCTTTGCCCGGTTTGAACGCCACAGTGTTGGTCGCGGCGATCGTCAGTGCCGCTCCGGTCTGCGGGTTTTTACCGGCGCGCGCGGCGCGGTGGCGTTTTTCGAACGTGCCGAAACCGACGAGGCTGACGTTGTCTCCACGGCGCAGCGCCTGCGTGATTTCATCGAGAATCGCCGCCAGCACAAGCTGCGATTTTTCGACCGGAATATCGGCCTGATCGGCAATGTAAGCGGTGAGATCGGGTTTGCGCATCGCTTCACCTCGAATTGAGCAAGTAGTTGTTGTTATGGGCGGGCAGCTTCAACCACTTGCCTCCGAAGCTGCCTCGTATCGTTTTTAACCGGTACTAACTTCAAGCGCCGACTGTTAAGCCAGAATCGGCGGCAGTTCTTTTTGCAGACGCAGCTTCTCCTTGGTGCCGTCGCCAGTCAGCGCGAAACCGAGCAATTTGCCCTGCGAATCGCGGAATTCGGCGACGACATTGTTGCCGTTCTGCTGAATAGTCCACTCGCCTTGCGCGCCGCGCGGTGCGGGGCTGACCACCACGGGACATGCCGGCGTCTTGATGGTAACCGGCATTGCCGGGTACAGAACATCGGTCGGCTTGCCGGCGAGCGTCGCACCCAGCGCGCGCGCCGATGCGATCAGCGGTGCGACATAGACCAGCACATTGCCCTCGACTTCGACGCAATCGCCGAGCGCATAGACATTCTCTGCACTGGTTTCGAGTTTACGGTTGGTGACGATGCCGCGATTGACTTCGATGCCGGACGCTTTCGCCAGATCGACGCGCGGACGTACACCCACCGCCGACAACACGATGTCGGCTTCGAGGAAGGTGCCGTTGTTCAGAATGACTTCGACGCCGCCGTGCGGGCTCTTGTTCACTTCGGTCACGAGCTGGCCGAAATGGAAGCGCGCGCCCTTCTCTTCCAGCGCGCGCTGCACCGCCTTGCCGGCGGCTTCAGGCAGCAACGTTGGCAAACAGTAGCCGAGCGGATCGACGGTTTCGATCTCGAAGCCGCCGTTGAGCAGATCGTTGGTGAATTCGCAGCCGATCAGGCCGCCGCCGATGATCAGAACTTTCTTGACGTTGTTCTTCGCGATCGCCTTGCGGAAATCGTCGTAGTCGAGCAAATCGTTGACCGAGTACACGAGGTCCAGGCCATCGCCGGTCAATGGCGGGCGGATAACGTCAGCGCCCAGCGCGAGCACCAGTTTGCCGTAATGGATCGCGGTTTCCGCATCGCCGACCTTGATGATCTGGTTGGCGGTATCGATCGCGGTTACCTTCGTCATCGTCCAGACGCTGGCGCCAAGCTCTTTCGCCATGCTGCCGGCATCGTTCTGCGCCAGCGCTTTCGCATCCTGATTCTTGGTGTAACCGGTCGACAGCATCGGCTTCGAATACCAGCGGCCGTCGTCGGCAGTGATCAGAATCACCGGCGTTTCTTTGTTGTGCTTGCGGAATTCTTCGACGAGGTTATAGCCGGCCATGCCACCGCCGATGACAACGACCGGCGCATTGCCTGAAGCAGCGGGCTGCTGATGATGCGGAGTAGCAGGCGCCGGGGATTCTTCGAGCAACTGGAAGTCTTCTTTACCTACGCCGCAATCGGGGCAGAGCCACTCGACCGGGACATCTTCCCAACGGGTGCCAGCAGGTACGCCATTTTCAGGATCGCCGACCGCTTCGTCGTAGACCCAACCGCAGATAATGCATTCCCACTTCGCCATTGCCGAAACCTGCCTCTGAATTTGTCGCTACCGATCGCGTGTTGATTGTTGGTGCGCTATCGCGCATGCTGCGCGCGCTAAAAAATCAATTACTCTTGCCGCAATTTCGCCTGAAATCAGCGCTTTTAGCGCTACTTGAGTGCTTGTCGTTAGATTTTGGAAGCCGCGGATTGTACGCCGAAACGTCAACTCGACACCATAGCGAAGCCCGCGTGCCAGCCCGCCAACTGCACTGGTTTGACCGGCATCAACACCCGCATTTGCGCCCGCCCCGAACACTGTTGCCGTGGCTCATCGCCGAGGGTTCGCTGACCCGCCATCTGCTGCGCGCGAGCGGCGGCGATTTCCGGGTCGAACGCATTTCCCAGGATTGGCGGCGACCCGCCTTGTCAGAGGCACGCCTGCTCGGCATCGATCCGCAGCGTTACGCATTGATTCGCGAAGTGATTCTGTGGGGGCGCGGCGAACCGTGGGTCTACGCGCGCAGCGTGATTCCATTCGCCAGCCTACAGGGCGAATTACGCAGACTGCGGAAGCTGCGCAACTCATCGCTCGGAGCACTGCTGTTCCGTTATCCGCATCTGACGCGCACACCTTTCGAAATCGCCCGCGTCGACGCCGATCTGCTGCCGCCGGCATTGCGCGGCAACACCGCTGCGTGGGCGCGCCGTTCGCGCTTTGCAATTCGCAAGCAGAACCTGATCGTCGGCGAAATTTTTCTCGACGCGTTCACACGTTCGCCCTCGGTGCGTCGTCACCCGTAATTCACAGCGCTGTATCGATAAGAGTGCTTGTTATACTCGCCCGCACTTCCCATCCCCTGATGCGCACGGATTTTCGATCATGACGTTTTCGTTGAAATCGTTTCAGCAGCGGATGCCTTCGCTAAAACAAATTCAACAACGCGCGCCGTTGTATCTGAAATTAATGCGTGCGGATAAACCCATCGGCACGTTGTTGCTGCTATGGCCGACGCTGTGGGCGCTATGGCTCGCCGCTGGCGGTGTACCGCCATGGCATCTGCTATTTATTTTTTGCAGCGGCGTATTTCTGATGCGGTCGGCCGGTTGTGTGATTAACGATTTTGCCGATCGCGATTTCGATGGCCACGTACAACGCACCGCACAGCGGCCGCTCGCTGCCGGTCTCGTCAGCAAACGCGAAGCGCTGACGCTTGCCGCATGCTTATGCCTGCTTGCATTTGTGCTCGTGCTGTTTACGAATCGATTAACGATTTTGCTGTCATTCGGTGCGGTGTTGATTGCCGGTTTGTATCCATTCATGAAGCGTTTCACGCACTTGCCGCAGCTCGTGCTCGGCGCTGCGTTTGGCTGGGGCATTCCGATGGCATTCGCCGCGCAATCGAATTCGCTGCCCAACGGTTGCTGGTTATTGTTTGTCGCGAATCTGTTGTGGACGGTGGCGTACGATACGTTTTATGCGATGGTCGATCGCGACGACGATTTAAAAATCGGCGTTAAATCCACCGCTATTTTATTCGGCGATGACGACAAGCTGATCACCGGTATTCTGCAAGCGAGCGTGATTGTCGCGATGCTGCTGGTGGGTGCGCAATTCAAACTCGGTTATTGGTATTACGTATCGCTGCTGTTCGCAAGCGCGCTGTTTGTTTATCAGCAATATCTGATTCGTCACCGCCAGCGCGACGCGTGCTTTAAAGCATTCCTGCATAACAATTGGGTCGGCGCAGTAATTTTCGCGGGAATTTTTCTGCATTATTTTTTTTCCGCGAATTAATCGGTACACGCAATGAAGATTGACTTCATTGATAGCCTCGCCGACATCTCCGCCGACGCGTGGAATGCAATTACCGGCCGCGATTACCCGTTTATTCGTCATGAATTTTTGTATGCGCTCGAACGCACTGGCTGCGCCGATCGCGATAGCGGTTGGCAGCCAATGCACGCCTTGATCAAACGGGGCAGCGAATTAATTGGCGTGATGCCGCTATATTTAAAATCGCATTCGTATGGCGAATATGTTTTCGATTGGAGCTGGGCCGAGGCCTATCAGCGTCACCGCCTTGCGTACTACCCGAAATTAATTACCGCAATTCCGTTCACGCCCGCGACCGGACCTCGGCTTTGCATCGCACCCGGCGAAGATCGCAACGAGATTACCGCGCACTTGATCGCTGCGCTGCGTAAAAAAATTGCGTTTCATGATTATTCATCGCTGCACATTTTATTTCCGCCAGCCGACGACAGCGAAAATTTTCGCCGCAACGAATTAAGCGAGCGCTGCGGTGTGCAATATCACTGGTTCAATCAACATTTTTCCAGCTTCGATGATTTTCTGGCGACGTGCAGCTCGCGCAAGCGCAAGAATCTGCGCAAGGAACGCGAGCGCGTTTACGAGCAGGGCATTGAATTAACGACGCTCGAGGGCGAGCAAATCGGCGAACGCGAATGGCAATTGTTTTATCATTTTTACGTATCGACATACGCGAAACGCAGCGGCCACGGCGGCTACCTGAATGCGGATTTTTTTCGCGAACTCGGCGCGCATTTATCCGAGCATATGGTGATGACGCTCGCGCATTGGCGCGGCGAAACGATTGCCGGCGCATTGTATTTTCGCGACAGCAATACGCTGTATGGAAGATATTGGGGCGCAGTACGCGAATTCGACTGCCTGCATTTCGAGGCGTGTTATTACCGTGGCATCGACTATTGCATCGCGAACGGTTTAGCGCGCTTCGATCCAGGCGCTCAGGGTGAGCACAAAATTCAGCGCGGATTCGTGCCGATTAAAACGTTTTCATATCACTGGATCGAGAATGAAACGTTTCGTCGCGCTATCGACGATTTCCTGCTGCGCGAACGCGCAGCGATCGATGAGCATATTGTTGAAGCGAGCATGCTGCTGCCGTTCAAACAGAACGGCGCATGAGCACGAAAAATGACGTGTTAACGCAGGCCTTTGTACTGCACTTCAAAACTGATTTGACGCGGAATATCGGCGACACCGCCGTTGCTGTTGACGACCGATGGCCACACATTGTCGCGATCGAAAATATTGCGCAACGCGACCTGACCCTCCCAATTTGCGCCCCACTGCTGGCGTAACGAAAGATCGCTGCGGTAGAACAGACCGGCATCTTCGACATTGCTATTCACCGTGTCATCGCCGGTGCGCACATTTTCGTGCACGCGATTGGCCCAGAATATTTCCAGCTTTTGCGCAGGCCAGCGGTAGCCAACGCCGACACTCGCCATCCAGCTCGGGAACATGTCCGGATCGCAATTGCAGGCGCGCGCGGGACTGTCGATGGTGCGGTTGCTGATGCCCGCGCCGCTCACTTCGAAACGCCATTGATCGAGGCTGAATTTCGCCGACAGCTCAACGCCGCGCGATTCGCTCTCGCCGCTGTTGGTGTATTGGCTGATGCCGTTGCCATTGCGCACCAGCAGAATGCGATCGTCCCAACGCGTATTGAATGCGGTTAATTGCACGAGGCCGCTGTTTAAGGCGCGCGTAAATGTCAGCTCGAAATTATCGATAGTTTCGGGTTTCAGATCGGAGGTACCGAGTGCGAAATTAGTACCGCGCAATTCATTCGCGTTCGGTGCGCGGAACGCTTCGCCATACAACGCCTTCACGCTATAGCGATTGCTGGGCATCCAGATAAAACCGGCCCGCGGTGAAACCTGCGAACTAAAACTCGAATAATCGTCGATACGGCCGCCGTAGATTAATTGATAACGGCCGTCATGCCATTGCGACTTGCCTTCGACGGAAAAGCTGTTGATGTGACGGCTGAGGCCGGAATAATCGGGCAGCGAAGGTGTGGCAATAACCTGCACTTCGGGCACTCGCGATGTCACATCGTGATCATCGATCGCCTGCCGCTCGGAAGCAGCAGTCAGCGCCAGCTGCGTCACGCCGGAAAGCATTTCGATATCGGTACGCTTGAAGTTAACGCGTGTGCCATACCGGTGCTCGACGATTTGCTGATCTTCGTTCGAATAATCGAAAGCCAGTGTCGGCGGAGCGCCGAATGGCAAACGCAGGTAATAGTCCTGGCCGTAATCATTGCGCCAGTAATAGTTGTCCCAGCTCCATCCCCAGCTTGCGAGCTGGCCATCCAGGCCGCCCTTCAACATCCATAAATGCGAGCTGCGACCGGCGATATCGCGCTCGCGCACGTCGGTAACCAGCGTGCCGGCACCGGGAAATTCGTTCGCATCCGAGTGATCGGTAAACAGGGAGAGGTGATAGCCGAGCGCATCGGCGCGGCCTTCCCAGCGCAACATCGCCGTGGAAGCCCGATAGCTTTTTTCGCGCGATGCCCGCTGCTCGCTGCCGCCGAGTGGATAGCGATAATCGTCGCCTTGATCGCCCTGATGGGCCGATGAAATCGCCACCTGCAGCGTTTGGTCGTCGCCAACCACCTTGGTACCGCGCGCGGACAGCCGCTGGTAATTTCGCGAGCCGATTTCGCTACCCACCTCAAACTGCTCGACGTTGCTGCTGTAGGTAGAGAGAACGAGCGCGCTGTGGAAAGCATCGCTGCCGTAAAGAATCGAGCTGGGACCGCGCACAAGCTCCAGGCTATCCATCACGCCGAGTTGCATTTCGGCGTTCGAAAACACCTCGGAGCCGAACGCGAAGGTATTGATCGGCACGCCGTCAACCAGCGTGGCGCGACCGCGTAAAGAAGAGGAATCGTAGCTGCGGACTTGAATCAGCAAACCGCCGTCGGGCGGGCTCAGCAACATCACGCCGGGCACATGCAGCACCGCATCCGGCATCGTGCGCGCGCCACGGCGCTCCCAATCGGCGCGGGTAATCACGCTGACGGTAGCGCTGCTATCGAGTTCGGATTCCGCGAATGCGGAAGCAGCAGTCACCTTGAGCTTGGCTAACTGCTCCGGCGCAATTTCAAAAAAATCTTCCGAATCGGCGAGCACACCACCGCTCAACAACCCGCAGCAAAAAACTACGCAGCCGATGTGCTTACTGTTTTTCGACATTTTTCGTTTGACCAACGACCCAGAGCCTCGTCAGTCTAGTTGCGAGCAATCAAAAAGCCAATGCTGGCGCTGAGTTGCGCGAATAAACGTAGATCGATCGCAAACTACGCGCGTCAACTCAACGCACTCTCGGCTGGCTCAATGCACTCGCGGCTGGGTAGGTGCCTTGTCAGCGTTGTCGTCCAGCAACAGGTAATCGAGATGCAGCGCTTCGGCGGCGAGTTGCCGCATCGCCTCCATCGCGTTGCTGATGAACAACCGAAACTGCGCATCGCTGATGCCGGCACCGGTCAATAATGACGCGCCGCTGACCAATTGCGGCATCGCATCATCGACGACATCGAGGAACACTTTAAGAATCGGATAATCGACCGAGAGTCGACCGAGATCCGCCACTAGCGGCAACAGTGCGACCGGGCGCACTACCAACTCGGTGCTAAACAAAATGCCCCACGGTTCGATGAACAATCGGGCATCGGTGACGCCTTCCAGCTCCTGTACGCCGGAGATATGTAACCCATTGCACTGATCGCACAGATAAAAAGCCACCCCTGCGCGATTGAGCCAGGATTCGAGCTGCCCCTGATCAGGCACCACGATGTCGCTCATGAATAACTCCTGCTGGTGGAAATTGCGGCCTGAAGGTACTGACCGGAATGTTGCTGGGAAAGGCGCGCCATTCTACTCCAGCAAGCGAGCGGGCGTTACCGATACCGCCGCGACACAAAGCCGACCTGCTGCGCTCGCAAACGGTGATCGCCGCCACAATTCTTAAGCTCAGCAATTAGGGCACGAAATCCCGCTGCTATCTTCATTGGGCTCGAGATCTCATCGCCCTGTCCAGGAAGCTGTCGCGAATGAATGTCCTTCTTTCAAAAATCAACATATCCAAATCAGGTTCATTACTGAGTTGCGCGCTGATCGTCGCCGCCCTGCAAGGCTGCGGTGGTGGTGGGGGCGGCGGTGGTGGCGATTCCGCCAGCGGCACTACGAATCCGCCCAGCTCATCGCCCAGCCCGACACCGACCGCACCCGAAGCACCCACCCTCGCTCTCGCGTTTACCGGTATCAAACAATTGAAACTGGATTGGAACGCCGCTACCGGGGCGACGTACTACAAATTGCTCGAAAGCACGAACGGCGGCAGCACATTCAGCCAAATCGGCGGCGATCTCACCGCAATCAGCGTTACCCGCGACATCGCAATACATATGCAGAACTGGTCAAACACCCGCTATCAGGTTCAGGCCTGCAACAGTGCCGGTTGTACCGCATCGAATACGCCCAGCGCCGGCACTGCGGTGTTGAATGCCATCGGCTATTTCAAAGCATCGAACACCGGCAGCGGCGATACGTACGGCTGGGCGATGGCGCTCAGCGGCGATGGCCGCACGCTCGCAGTCGGCGCGCCCGGCGAGGACAGCGCCGCCAAGAACGTTGGCGGCAACCAGAGCGACAATAGTCAGGCTGATAGCGGCGCCGTGTACGTGTACACGCTCGCCAACAACAGCTGGACGCAACAGGCGTACATCAAAGCATCGAATACCTTCGCTGCCGCTCGCTTTGGCACTGCGGTTACGCTCAGTCACAACGGCAACACGTTGGCGATTGGCGCGCCCTTCGAAGACAGCGCCGCCACCGCGATCAATGGCAACGAGAACGACCACTCCGCCAGCGGTGCGGGCGCGGCTTATGTGTTCGAACGCAGCGGCGGAACCTGGGCGAAACAGGCGTATGTAAAAGCCTCGAACAACGTCGCCGATCTTTATTTCGGCTGGTCGCTCTCTTTGAGCGACGACGGCAATTGGCTTGCAGCCGGCGCTCCCGGTGCATCGAACGAGGCCGGCGCTGCTTATCTCTTCAGCCGAAGCAGCGGCAGCAGCAGCTGGAGTGAGCGCGCTCAGGTAAACGCATCGAACGCCAATGCCGAGGACAGCTTCGGCGCTGCACTCGCACTCAGCGGCAATGCCACCACGCTGGCCGTCGGTGCGCCATACGAAGCGAGCGCAGGCGGCAATCAGGCCGACAATTCGGCAGCCAAAGCCGGTGCGGTTTACGTTTTCACCGGCAGCGGCAGCAGCTGGACTCAGCAGGCGTACATCAAAGCCTCGAATGCCGACATCGACGATAACTTCGGCGCGGCGGTCGCACTGAGCGACACTGGCGACACGCTCGCAGTCGGTGCTCCCTACGAACAAAGCAATGCCACTAGCGTTGGCGGCGACCCAGCGAACGATAGCGCCGACGACGCTGGCGCGGCGTATGTGTTCAAACGTACCGGTAGCAGCTGGGCGCAGCAGGCGTATATCAAAGCCTCGAACACCAACGTCAACGATGATTTCGGGATGACGCTGGCTCTCAGCTCGGACGGCAATGCGCTGGTGGTCGGCGCAATCGGCGAATCGGCAAACAGTATTGGCATTGATGGTGCGCAGAACGACAATTCTAAAGACGGTGTTGGCGCTGCCTATTTATTCGGGCGCACCGGTAGTGCCTGGTCGCAACAGCACTACATCAAGCCAAGGACCGCTAACCTCGGCACTGAATTCGGCAGCGCGATCGGTCTCAGCGCCGACGCAACGACACTCGCGATCAGCGGCGCGTTTGAACGCAGCAGTGCCACTGGCATCGGCGGCGATCAGTCCATCACCACCAGCGCCGACGCAGGAGCGTTGTGGCTGTTCTGATTCGGAAAGCCAAATAAAAAAGCCGCGATCGATTCGCGGCTTGTTTTTGGAATCTTCATTTAACTCATAGACGCAGCAACTGCCTTACGGCTGGGGTGTGTCCGCAATCTGGTCACTCGCGACTTTTTGCCAACCATCGCCGGGATTGAACTGCGTCATGCCCTCTGCGATGGACGCGCTTTTTGCACCGAGATCTTTTTCATAAAGCTGGCCGTCGTGACTGATCATGAAAGACATGATGCCGCTTTCGCCATAACTCACCGGCCACGCAATCAACGCAAAACCGCTGACCATACGCTTACCGATTAAATAGCTGTACGCACCACCGGGTGCGGCCGGTCCCTGCGCGTTTAAAATTTTGTAGCGATAACCGTGATAACCCTCGCCGATTTTTTTTCGCGTATCGGCGAACAACGGCCCGAGCGGGCTTTGCGGCTTACCTTCCGCAACAGGCCAATACAAGCCGTCGTGTTTGTCGGGCGAACTCGCGAATTTCTGCGCGTATTGCAGCACTTCGTCGCCATCGCGATCGATGCTCGCGTATTCGCGCTGCGCATCGAAATAGGCAAGTGCCGCCTGCATTGCTGCGAGTTCATTACGACCGATGCGGCGCGTTGTCATTTCATCGGCGCCCGCACGCACATCGAAATACCAACCCTTCGCGCCGTGCGCGATCGGAATCGGCAGCGTCCAGCGCTGTTCGCCAACTGCGATTGTCGCTTCGCCGGGTGCGATCATTTCAATGCGATGCGATGTATCCCATGCTGCAAGAAATGCATCGATGTCTTCACGATCCTGCGTCGGAATGAATTTACGCCAATCGGCACCGAGCACTATTTGCATCGCCGCGAGATCGTTACGTTTCACCGCCGTGACCATCGCCTCTGCTGCCTCTTCCGGCGTTGAATAATGCTGCTGCGCCATCAGCGAAATCGGAACAGTCGCGCAAACAATCGAAACAATTAACGTCGGCAGCGAACACCATAAATTTTTCATCTGCGTCGCCCTCCACCACCGCCGCGTCCACCGCCACCACCTCCACCGCTGCGTTGCCGACTGAAATTGCCGCGATCGGCTTGCCGACGCGAACGATCAGCGTTACCCGCATCGCGAAATGCACTATCGCCGCCACGCGCACGATCGTTTTGCCGCATCGAATCGCGATCTCTTCCGCTGCGATCGCCGAACGCATTGTCGGCGCGATTCCCTCTATCTCTACCATCATCAAAGCTATCGCGTTCGCGATTCGAATTGCGTGCGGCATTTTCAGCGCGCTCTCGCGCTTGTGGGTTATTGCGTAATTCATCCCGACCGCGCGCCGGGTCCATGCCGCGTTGCGACAATGTCGATTGCGCGCGTTGTCGTTGGGTATCGCGCGCGCCGTCATTACGAGAGTCGCGGCCACGAAAATTCTCGCGCTGTGTCGCCCCCGGCACATTGCGCCCGTATTTCTGCTGACTGCGCGAATCGCGATACGGCACGCCGCGCCGATTAGCCGCATTGTGCTGAAAATTTTTCTGGCTCTTGTCGATACGGTTATTCACGTTGATGTTGTTGTGACGATCGACATCGATATCGACATCACCGCTGCCCCAGTTGCAATCACCCCACAGCGAACCGACGGCAGCGACACCGATCCCAAAAGCAATGCCCGAGGCGAATGCTGCACCCGGGTAATACGCAGGCGGTGGTGGATAGTAATAAGGCGGGTACGCGGGATATGGCCATGCGCCATAAACAACGGTCGGGTTGTAACTCGGCACGTAAACAACTTGCGGATCGGCCGCTTCGATAACAATCACTTGCGGCTGCGCTGGCTCCTCTTTCACCACAACTTTCTGTTGCTCGTTCGTTTGCAAATTTCCCGCTTGCTGCGCCTTCGTTCGCAAACGCTGCACCGCATCGAGCACATCCTTCGAAGAAGCGAGAAACGCATCCCCGAGATTTTGCACCCACTCCGGTTTCGCGCTCATCATCGCGAGCACCTGTGGAAAGGCAACCAGCGATTTCACGCTCGGGTCCCACGGCTGACTCTCGACCGCCCGCACCGCATCGTCGCCTTTCGAGTCGGGATGCTGTGTCGACCATTTCGCCGCTTCGACAACATCGGCGGGGTATGTCGCCGCCATTAAAACCTGCGACAACAACGTATCGGGATACAGCGCAATCGGCGCGACGAATTGTTCGAGCTGCTCGGCGGAAAACTGCGGCGCACTCTCATCCGCAGCGGCTGCCGTATTAATTAGCAGCAGACTGACAATAAGGGCGCGCACCCAAGACACGATATGAAAACGCATGGCACATGACTTCGACGGGGTCGAGCGGGTAATTTATCGAACGGCGATTAAAGGGCTATTGGGCTTTGGTCTTATTGGGTGGGCCGAAGTAACCCAACGCGGAACACTCAACCTGGCGGCCGACCGATTAAAATAAAAACCCGGAGGACTATTCTGTGTTTAAAACGATAGCGCTGTTAAAACGCAAACCCGGCATGTCGCGCGCCGACTTTATCGATTACTACGAAAATCATCACTCGCGCCTCATCCGCGAACTGCAGCCGCAGATTCTGGATTACCGACGTAATTTTATTAACCTCGATGATGGCTTCATCTCCACCACCGGCCAAGAGCCAGATTTCGATGTGATTACCGAGATGTGGTATGAGAATCGGGCGGCATACGAAGAAGCAATGGCCGTCTGGAACGATCCTGTGCTTACCGAAAGGCGAGTGAACGATGAGATGAAATTTCTCGATATGGACAAAATCAGTTTCTTCGTCGTCGAGGAGTGCAGTTGATTGACTCCTTGGCCAGTCATCGCAACCTCCGTGTGCGGAGAATGACGCGCCCATTCTCCGCATCTTTTGCGGTGATTAGGTTGCCCATGCGGAGAATAGCCCCCATAATCTCCGCATGAAACGCGGAGATTACACCTATATCTGGCAAGCGCCCGATTGGCCCGAATGGCACTATGACGTCGCTGCGCTCGCCAATCTTTTGTCCGAAGTCAGCTGGGCTCATGGCCTGCTGATGGGGCGATTGGTCGATGCGGGAGCGTTGCGCGATCAGGCCAGCCTCGTCGCGCTTACCGAAGACGTACTCAAAACCAGCGCCATCGAGGGTGAACAACTCGACGCCGCTTCGGTGCGCTCGTCGATCGCGCGTCGGCTCGGTGTCGACATCGGTGCGCTCGCTCCGGTCAACCGGCATGTCGAAGGCGTCGTCGATATGGTGCTCGATGCCACCGCCCGAAATGCGGAGCCACTGACGCGCGAACGACTACTTAGCTGGCATGCCGCATTATTCCCAACCGGCTATTCGAACCTCGTTCCCATTACGATCGGCGCGTGGCGCAACGATGCTGCGGGACCGATGCAAGTAGTATCCGGCCCGCTCGGCCGGCAGCAGGTGCATTTCGAAGCGCCACCAGCCGACCGCCTCGACAGCGAAATGAACCGTTTGCTCGATTGGCTCAATAGCCCCGCGCAAGAACCTGCGCTGATCCGAGCCGGCCTCGGCCATCTGTGGTTCGTCACGCTGCACCCGTTCGACGATGGCAACGGCCGCATCGCGCGCGCCATCGGCGATCTATTGCTGGCGCGCGCCGACGGCAGTACGCAACGCTTTTACAGCTTGTCCGCACAAATCCAGCGCGACCGCAAAACCTATTACGACATGCTCGAACGCACGCAGAAAGGTTCGCTCGATGTCACCGATTGGCTCGTATGGTTTTTAACGACGCTGCAACGCGCGATCGAACAGGCTCACCACACACTAGACGCCGTGCTTGCCAAAACACATTTCTGGCAACGCTGGGCGAGCACGCCGCTAAATGAACGCCAGGTGAAATTGCTCAACCGATTACTCGATGGTTTCGAAGGCAAACTCACCAGCAGCAAATGGGCGACCATCGCCAAATGCTCGCCCGATACTGCATTACGCGATATCACTGATTTGATCGAGCGCGGCGTGCTGCAAAAATCGAATGCGGGTGGGCGCAGTACCAGCTATGAATTAACGCCACTCTGAGGTTGACTATGTCGTTGACAGGCGTGCGGCTTTACCACTTAATTCAACGCCAGCTGATCCATTAAGCCGGAAACATTCCACATAACAATCCGGCCATTTTTCTGGCCGTTAAAAATAATCAATTTCGACAGGAAGTTACAAAAGAATGGATTTCCAACAAAAAATTAAAAAGGCTTGCCCGCTAATAATTATTATGAGGCCTGCGGCCTCATTAACAGACTGTGATGGGATACAGATATGACCGACGATTTGATCGTATCCTTACTACTTGGTTATTTTGCGTTAGTTATTCTCAGTATTTTTCTATCCAGCAAGCTCTTATCAAAACTGCAAACTGAGGCACGAGAATCCTGGGTTAAATTGGGGTGTCCAAAATCGCTTTTCGCCCCATCTATAAACAATTTTAACGTTTACAAACAGCTATTTTTCAAACGCAATGAGATTTTTAGCAAGAATCCTGACTTAGCCACTCTCGGTAAATATTTCTGTATATCTACTCTTTTAACGCAGACTTTCTTCTTTGTATTTGTCATCGTATTCATTGCCGGGGGGCAAATTGAAAAGCCATAACAATCCGCAGCAATCGCAGCCTTCGGCTGCTGGGACTGTCAAACGCTACGCGTTTGCCAGTCCCTGTGCGCAGCGTTGTGGGGCTTAGTCGTTTAGCCGTTTGGCTTTTATCGAGTTCGTGCTAATTTTTGGCAAACAGTTTTAGGCACCGCCCGGGTTTCACATATCAGCCGTTTCGTTCTGGTGCTTTCGGTAAAGTAAATCGTAAAAGGCAGCATCAGCGCACTTGGCGTGGTGTGCCAACAATAAATTCAAACGGAGTTTGCTCGTGCAGCGCACTGCTCTTCTTGCCACTCAGATAAATCGCAGCCAGTTTTTGGCTCCGTGCGCTACACCGTCGCATTCTTCAAGTGTGGGCTTTGCTATGGCAAAGCCATCGCAGTTTCAACACGGCAGGCGCGTCGCGCCCACAACCAAAACAACAAGGCGGACGGCCTTCGGCCGCCGCTTTTGTAAGCGTTA